>JABGTH010000173.1 GCA_018647275.1 Paracoccaceae bacterium | reverse complement strand
GTTGATCTTTTCAGCCCAGGCCATAACGTTTGTGTAAGACGCAACATCCAGGAATTCAGCGGCTGAATATAGGTTGCCCAAAACAAGCTGACCGTACCATGACCAGATCGCGATGTCGGCGATGGTGTATTCGTCGCCAGCAATCCACGTGGTCTGAGCCAATTGGCGGTCCAGAACATCAAGCTGACGCTTGGTTTCCATGGTGAAACGGTTGATTGGGTATTCGTATTTTTCCGGTGCATAGGCATAGAAGTGACCAAAGCCGCCGCCCAAGTATGGTGCACTGCCCATTTGCCAGAACAACCAGTTTATCGTCTCAGCGCGTTTGACAGGATCGCTTGGAGCCAATGCGCCGAATTTATCTGCAAGATACAACATGATCGATGCGCTTTCAAATAGGCGCACAGGCTTGTCAGCTGAATGGTCCACCATCGCAGGAATTTTTGAATTTGGATTTATATCTACAAAACCAGAACCGAACTGATCGCCTTCGCCAATGTTCACAAGATAGGCGTCATACTCTGCGCCTTCAAAGCCCATCGCCAAAAGCTCTTCCAGCATGATGGTGACTTTGACGCCGTTTGGGGTTGCGAGGGAATGAAGCTGCAAAGGGTGCTTGCCTACTGGCAGCTCTTTGTCGTGGGTCGCGCCAGCAATAGGGCGGTTGATGTTGGCGAATTTGCCACCGCTGCTTTGTTCCCATGTCCAGACGGCTGGTGGAGTATATGTTGGGTCGCTCATGACATTGGCCTTTTTGTTTGAAGTTACCGTCTAACCTATGTTGTCGAACGTCAGGTGCAAGGGGACATCGGTAAAACTGACGTGAGGCTACCGAGTGATGTCGACCAATGAGCCGTTTGGCTGGGGCCAGAGAACACCGCTGTCGGTGATCGTCCGCTCGACTGAGGGCAGCACATAATCAACGCGCATGTTCCCCGGTCGGGGTTCGAGCAATCGATGGTGTCAGTATCTTGTGCGGGGCTATTTCTGCGCGGTGTGGTGCGTTCTTGAAGCATAAATGTGGCGAGATCACGTCAATCTATGCGAGTGATATCATAGCTTGTGGGCGCGAGAGTCGCGCCCACAAGCTGCAACTTGGAATTGAGAATTGGCGTTATCCAATTCAGCCAATATTTAGACCCAAGGGCGCTGAGTTTGTGCTGCAGCTTCGAAAGTATCGATCGATGCAGACTTTTCCATAGTAAGGCCGATATCATCCAGGCCCTGCATCAGGCAGTGCTTTTTGAACGTGTCTACTTCAAACTTGAACACTTCGCCATCTGATGTTGTGACAGTCTGTTCTTCGATATCCACTGTCATGCGGGCGTTTGCCCCTTTTTCAGCGTCCTTCATTAGAACGTCGATTTGCTCTTGTGGCAAAGCGATTGGTAAGATGCCGTTCTTAAAGCAGTTGTTGTAAAAGATGTCGGCAAAGCTAGGCGCGATAACGCATGTGATGCCAAAGTCTGCAATCGCCCAAGGCGCGTGCTCGCGGGATGAGCCACACCCAAAGTTGTCACCAGCTATGATAATCTGTGCATCGCGGTATGCGTCTTGGTTCAAGACGAATGTCGGGATTTCGTTACGATCGTCGTCATAACGCATCTCGTCAAACAGGTTTACGCCTAGGCCTGAACGCTTGATGGTTTTCAAGAATTGCTTTGGGATGATCATATCCGTGTCGATGTTGATCAATGGCATTGGGGCTGCAATGCCGGTGAGTGTGTTGAACTTTTCCATTACATCATCTCCCGAACGTCGGTTAGTTTGCCCGTTATCGCTGCAGCCGCTGCCATGCCCGGAGACATAAGGTGCGTACGACCACCGCGGCCCTGACGGCCTTCAAAGTTACGATTAGAGGTTGCAGCGCAACGCTCGGCAGGTGCCAGTTGGTCTGGGTTCATCGCTAGACACATGGAACAACCTGCAAGGCGCCATTCAAAACCAGCATCCTTAAAGATGTCGGCAAGACCTTCTTCTTCAGCTTGTGCACGCACAAGGCCAGAGCCTGGAACGATCATCGCGCGGATGCCGTCTTTGACTTTCTTGCCTTTCAGGATTTCCGCAGCGGCGCGCAAATCTTCGATACGCCCGTTTGTGCAGGAACCGATAAATACAGTATCGATTTCAACTTCAGACAAAGGTTGGCCAGCTTTTAGGCCCATGTAATCCAAAGCACGTTGGGCCGCTTCGACTTTACCACCGGTAAAGCTGTCAGCAGATGGAACCAATGCAGTGATTGGCAGCACATCCTCTGGGGATGTGCCCCAAGTGACCAATGGCGCGATGTCTTCGGCTTTGATCACAAGGATCTCGTCCCAATATGCATCCTCGTCAGAGAATAGTGTTTTCCACCATGTTAAAGCAGCTTCCCACTGTGCGCCCTTAGGTGCGTGTGGACGGCCCATGCAGTATTCAAATGTCTTCTCATCAGGCGCGATTAGGCCTGCGCGTGCGCCGCCTTCAATCGCCATGTTGCAGACAGTCATGCGACCTTCCATAGACAGTTCGCGGATCGCTTCGCCACAATACTCGATGACATAGCCAGTACCGCCAGCGGTTCCAGTTTTGCCAATCACAGCCATGGTGATGTCTTTCGCGGTCACACCATGGGCAAGCTTGCCGGTGATCTCGACTTTCATGTTCTTGGATTTCTTCTGGATCAACGTTTGCGTCGCGAGAACGTGCTCAACCTCAGATGTGCCGATACCGTGTGCCAATGAACCAAACGCACCGTGTGTTGCAGTGTGGCTGTCACCACAAACAACAGTCATGCCCGGAAGTGTCCAACCCTGCTCTGGGCCAACGATGTGCACGATGCCTTGGCGCACGTCAGACACTGGATAGTAGTGAATGCCGAATTCTTTGGCGTTTGTGTCCAGCGCGTTCACCTGGATGCGGCTGTCTTCGGTCATCGTTGTCGCGTCAGCACGGTCCAAAGTTGTTGGAACGTTGTGATCTGGAACAGCAATTGTTTTTTCAGGTGCGCGTACTTTGCGACCTGACATACGCAGACCTTCAAAGGCTTGCGGGCTGGTTACTTCGTGCACCAAGTGGCGGTCGATATACAGCAAGCAAGTACCGTCATCAGCCTCGTGTGCAAGGTGTGCATCCCAGATTTTATCATATAGCGTTTTGGGGGACATATGGTCCTCTCCCTTTGGTTGGTTTGAATTTCTAGGCTTATTGGGCGGGCGCGGGTTTACAGTCGTGCCAGCACGGTATGGGTCGCCCCAAAGAACCGTTCACCCAATCGGGTGCGGTCGCATATGTCAAAAAGCCCAATGCTCATTAGCCATGTCATGGGGGTCAGATACAGGGCTTGGCTATGTCTCGCAAGGGCGTGCACAGATCTACGGATATTGCGTGTTGAGATGGCGCATGTGAAGATTGAACATGGAACTAGAAAATCTGCCGCAAATGACGATTTATCAAGAACTTGAAGTCTTTCTGACTGATGCAATGCGATTTGTCGAAAGCTTGATGATGCCGGGGTGGCGACTGTATCAAGTTCTAATTCTTTTTGCACTAATCATGATCTCCTATGGAATGCATCACCTTTCTGGGCGCTGGCTACAAGCGTGGGTGCGTTCGCGCGATGGCTGGAAGACATGGCAACTGCGGATTATAGTCCCAATACGCCAGCGCCTTGGGCTGGTGTGGTTTTCGGCGCTGGGCTGGGTCATTTGGGGTGCTATGCAGAGCGCCACATGGCCATCCCGCTCCTATCTCATTGGGTTGGCGGCCACGCTTGCGACAGCATAGCTGCTGATTGCATTCGTATCGCGCTTTGTACGCAACCGACCACTGCGGGTCATTGTACGCTGGAGCCTGTGGATTTTTGCCACGCTTTATTGCCTGAACGTGCACGAAGTTGTGGGCGAATTCCTTGACGACCTTGCCTTTGAGGTTGGTGATTTTCGCATTTCGATCATGACGATTATATCCGCGCTGGTGGTGATTGGTGTTCTTCTGACCTTGGCGCGAATTGGGTCTACGACGACAGCGACAACAATTCGACGTAACGAAGACATCAGCCCGTCGATGCAGGTTCTTGCTGTCAAGGCTGTGCAAATCACGCTGTATGGGTTTGCGTTTTTTGTCGGAATCAACACAGTTGGGATCGATCTATCTGGTCTTGCGATCCTGACGGGTGCCATTGGTGTTGGCCTTGGTTTTGGTTTACAAAAGGTAATCTCGAACCTGGTGTCTGGTGTGATTATCCTGCTCGACAAGTCGATCAAACCGGGTGACGTGATTTCATTGGGCGAGACGTTTGGTTGGATACAAACCTTAGGCGCACGTTATGCGTCAGTGGTCACGCGGGATGGTAAGGAATACTTAATTCCGAATGAGGACCTGATCACGAACCAGGTGGTGAACTGGTCGCATTCCAATGATTATGTGCGCCTCGATATATTCTTTGGCACAGCCTACAGCGATGACCCGCACAAGGTCCGCGAATTAGCGATCGAGGCAGCGACGACTGTTGAGCGTGTTCTGGATTACCCAAAGCGGCCCGTATGTCACATCGTTGGATTTGGTGACAGTTCGGTAGATTATACCCTACGGTACTGGATCAAAGACCCGACAGGTGGCCTCACTAATATTCGTGGTGGGGTATATCTAGCGCTTTGGGATGCGTTCAAAGCCAATAATATCTCTATTCCATTCCCTCAACGCGAAGTGCGGATGCTAGAGGAGGGTGGTGATTGAGTCTTAATCGCAACGCTGCACTGCGGCATGATTGTCAAAAGCTTGAACTGTTGTTGAATTGTCAGGTAAGTGACGGTAAGTGACGATTTCCCAGCGCCGTAGGTCTATGGCGCGATTCTAGGAGGACAATGTCCTGTCAATCCAATCAGACGTGGCCAGCGCCACGCAAGACGGAGTACCGCTAATGGCATCTGCTTACTCTAAAGCGACAAGCGACACGCTGTTGGCTGCCGTCCTTTCATCCCTTGATGATGACAAAGCTGAAGACGTTGTGCAGATCGATCTGCGCGGCAAAACGGCTATTGGCGACCACATGGTGGTTTGCTCGGGTCGTTCCTCGCGTCAAGTTTCTGCAATCTCTGAAAAGCTGGTTGAGCGTTTGAAGACTGAATTCGGTCACTTCTCACGTATCGAAGGCAAGAACACAGGCGACTGGGTTTTGGTTGATACGGGCGATATCATCGTTCACATCTTCCGTCCTGAGGTGCGTGAGTTCTATCAATTGGAAAAGATGTGGCAGTTGTCACCTGCTGACATCGAGTCAGAACAGTCCACCTGATTGCGCGTTCGGATGCGTTTACATATTTGCGCTGTAGGCCGGCTGCGGGCTGGCCCCGAAGCAGACCTTATTTCAGATTACACTACACGATTTGACCGCACCGGGCGGGCGCTTGGCCTCGGCCCAGTTAAAGTTGTTGAGGTCGAAGATCGCAAAAACGCAGGAATGGGCGCAGAGGCTGAATTGCTGCGTCGTGCCTTGCCCAAGGGCTGTGTGATTTGCTGCCTAGATGAACGGGGCAAGGTCGAAACTTCGCCCGTGTTTGCCAAACGATTGGGCGACTGGCGGGATGCAGGGCGCGGTGATGTTGCGTTTGTTATTGGCGGCGCGGACGGTATTGATCGATCCTTGCGCGCAGAGGCCGATCACTTGCTGTCATTTGGTGCAATGGTGTGGCCGCACATGATGGTGCGTGTGATGCTGAGCGAACAATTGTACCGCGCAGCATCTATTCTGGCAGGATCGCCCTACCACAGGGTTTGAGCAACGCTTGGATCGCTTAGGTGATCAGCAACGCCAAATTATATAAAGACGCTGCGGAAATCCCGAATAGGGTCGCGATCATACCACGGACTCGCAATTGCATGTTTTTCTCGGTGAATGCAAAGGCATAACCATGTGCAAGACGCCCAACGAAGAACACCAACGCAAAAATTGAGACAACAACCGTGTTGCCGCCTTGCAGTTCTGCCAATGCAACCAGGATAATAAAGATAGGGGCATATTCCGCAAGGTTTCCTTGGGCACGGATACGGCGTTCCATCGTGCTATCACCACCGTCACCGGTTGAAAGGCTCAGAGACCGGCGTCCTTTGATGACTGTCCAGCTGAGGGTCAAAAGCAAAAATGCCAGTCCACATGTAAGTAGGGTGGCGATCGGAAGCGAGATCGTATCCATGTTCAAATAGTCCTTAAAGGTTTTAAATTACGATGGTGGGTCAATCAAAATCAGGCGGGATTGGGAGGCAAACTCGCGGCGATATAAAACGCCGATGGTGAACAGAGTTGCCGCAATCAGTGGAACCGCACCCGCAATCCATGCAGCCGCTGCCAGTGCAAAATACAAGCTGCGCAGGCCACGGTTAAAACCACGCGCGGCAGTTATCCCGATCTCGGCAGCTTGACGTGCGCGTGGTAAACAAAGTGGATCAGTTGTGTCGTTTGGGGTCGCTGCAACCAAAACGGCGGTGTATCCAAACAGGCGGTTAGACCACACGAACTTTAGGAACGCATTGGTCAAAAATAACGCGATTGCCATCAGCTTGACCTCCCAAACAAATGCGGGATCTTGGCCCAAGGTTAGCTCATTGGCAAAGCCGCTTAGTTCTTCACCATTGCCAACCAACGCAAGCGTACCGCCAATTGCCAACATCGACGTGGACGCAAAAAATGCGGTGCCTTGGCGCAAGCTACCGATGATTTGCGCATCGAAAATACGCGGCTGTCGGGTGGTCATTTGAACCATCCATTCGCGACGGTACTGCCCCATCAACATCGACACGGATGGTCGATGCGTGGGCGGGTTTTCAATGACCCAACCAACGATGGCCCAGCTGATAATAACAAAAGCGAGGCCTGCAAAATCAAGCGATGAAAAAAGTGTAAAACGATCTGTCCATGTCATGCCTGAACGTTAGCTGGTGTCAAAGAAACTTGCCATACCGGTAAATTGGTAATATTACTTTACCAAATTATCTAAGCTAAGGATTCTGCTATGGAAATGCCTGTCCCTTCACAATCGGTTCTCTCATGCAAATCTCGTGTGGTCGAACGACTGCAAGGTGTGTTGCCCATGGATGCTGTGATCCACGACGAAATTGAAACGCGTGCGTATGAATGTGACGCGCTGACGGCCTATCGTTGCCCACCCATGGCGGCAGTGTTGCCCACCACAACCCAAGAGGTCTCTGACGTTTTGCGCATTTGCCATGAAGAAGGCGTGCCTGTTGTCCCGCGCGGCTCTGGTACTTCGCTCGCTGGTGGTGCGTTGCCGACTGCGGATTGCGTGATCTTGGGCGTGGCGCGGATGAACGATGTGATCGAAACAAACTATCCAGATCGCTTTATTCGCGTCCAAACGGGCCGTACAAATTTAAGCGTTACAGGCGCGGTTGAAGAAGATGGGTTTTTTTATGCGCCCGACCCCAGCAGCCAATTGGCCTGTGCGATTGCGGGTAATATCGCGATGAACTCGGGTGGGGCGCACTGTCTTAAGTACGGCGTGACGACGAATAACCTAATGGGTGTCACGATGGTCCTGGTGACGGGTGAAATCGTCGAAATTGGCGGGGCTCATCTGGATGCTGGCAATCTGGATCTGCTTGGCCTGATCTGTGGGTCTGAAGGGCAGCTTGGCGTCGTGACCGAAGCGACATTGCGGATCTTGCACAAACCAGAGGGTGCGCGCCCTGTACTGGTGGGGTTCGACGACAATGAGGTCGCAGGTGCATGCGTGTCTGACATCATCAAGGCAGGCGTTCTGCCTGTTGCGATCGAATTCATGGATGCGCTGTGCATTAAAACCTGCGAAGAGTTCGCACAGGCGGGGTACCCAGATTGTCAGGCTTTGCTGATCATTGAGGTTGAGGGATCAGAGGCCGAAATCGACGACCAATTAGCGCGCATTGTGAAAATCGCGAACCAGCACAATCCAGTTGAAGTACGCGAAAGTAAATCAACCGAAGAAAGTGCGGCGATTTGGTTGGGCCGTAAAAGCGCCTTTGGTGCTATGGGTCAGATCAGCGATTACATGTGTCTGGACGGAACGATCCCTGTTTCTGAATTGCCCATGGTGTTGCGGCGTATCGGCGAATTGTCCGACCAGTTTGGTCTGCCCGTAGGGAATGTTTTCCACGCTGGAGATGGGAACATGCACCCATTGATTTTGTTCGATGCAAACAAACCTGGTGATCTGGAGCTGTGCGAAGAGATGGGTGCAGAAATCCTTAAGCTTTGCGTTGATGCAGGTGGGTGTTTGACGGGCGAACATGGCGTTGGGATCGAGAAGCGGGATTTGATGACTTATCAATATGCTCCCGCAGATCTTGAAGCGCAGTTGGCGGTCAAAGACGTGTTTGATCCGCATTGGTTGTTGAACGCGGCCAAAGTGTTTCCGCTGGCGATCTCACACGATCGCCGCGCCGAACAAATTGCTGCTGAATAAAAACGTCCCTCACACACAATCGATGGAACATTGATGATGACCCCGACAAGTGAACAAGAACTGGCCGAATGCGTGGCCCAAGCCAAAGAACCCATAGCGATCAAAGGTGGCGGAACCCGCGGTGTTGGCGTCAATGGCGATGTGCTGAATACAAGCGGTCTGATGGGGATTGATCTATATGAACCGGGCGCATTGACGGTTGTGGTTAAGGCGGGAACAGAACTGTCTGAAATCGAAACCACGTTGGCGGGTGAACGGCAGCGTTTGGCGTTCGAGCCGATGGATTATCGCGGTCTGCTGGGTCTAAAGGGCGAACCGACAATCGGTGGTATTGTTGCGGGCAACATCAGCGGCCCTCGTCGTATCCAAGTGGGTGCCGCGCGGGATTTTACCTTGGGTGTTCGGTTTGTAGACGGGCAGGGTACCATCGTGAAAAACGGCGGGCGCGTGATGAAGAACGTTACCGGTTATGATTTGGTCAAGCTGATGTCGGGCAGTTGGGGAACATTAGGGGTTCTAAGTGAACTGTCCCTAAAGGTGCTGCCGATGCCCGAAACCGAGGCAACGTTGTGCGTGCACGGATTGAAGATGAATGATGCGGTTGGGGCGATGGCTGCAGCACTCGGGTCTCCATTCGATGTCAGCGGTGCTGCGCATCTGCCGAACGACGATACAGGCGTAACGATGATCCGCATTGAGGGGTTCACAGATTCTGTCACCTATCGCACCGCGCAATTGCGTGAAGCACTGGCAAAGTTTGGCGGCGAGATCGCGGTAATAGAAAATGCCGATGACACATGGGCTGCTGTGCGTGACGTTGAAAACTTCCATGGCAAAGATGGGGATGTTTGGCGTATTTCGGTAAAACCCTCAGATGGTCCAGCCGTTGTCGCAGAAATTGATCCGTTGGAAGCGCAATTTGATTGGGCAGGTGGATTGGTCTGGGTACGTACTGAACAAGGGAGTGATGTGCGCGCCAAACTGTCAGGCATCTCGGGCCACGCCACCTTGGTGCGCGGAACAGGGCAACAACGTTTCCAGCCGGAAACAGTGGGCGTTGCCGCATTGTCCGCAGGACTGCGTCAGCGGTTTGATCCGCGGGGCATTTTGAACACAGGATTGATGACCGCGTAATGACACCTTTGGTGATTATATTTTTGGCGGTGTTCGTTGTGGGGCCGTCGGCCTGTCTTCTGCTTTTGCGGCTGGCT
>JABGTH010000095.1 GCA_018647275.1 Paracoccaceae bacterium | reverse complement strand
CCTAACAGGTGACCCAGAGATGCGCGTTTCCGGCAAAGCGGACCAAGTTATGGTACGCGGCATGCCGAAACACGTCGTTGGCTACCTAAAGGAATTCCTATTTGATGAAGGTCAGGCGCGCGCGCCTGTACGCTCTTTGTCCGGCGGTGAAAAAGCACGCCTGTTGCTTGCCAAATTGATGGCGCGCAGCAGCAATTTTTTGGTGCTCGATGAGCCGACCAATGACCTTGATATTGAAACGCTTGATTTGCTTCAGGACTTGCTGGGCCAATACGACGGCACCGTTGTTCTGGTCAGCCACGACCGCGACTTCCTTGACCGCGTGGCCGTGACGACCATCGCGATGGAAGGTGACGGCAAAGCGACTGTTTATGCCGGCGGTTGGTCTGACTATATAGCACAGCGCAATCAGGATGATTTTGGTGAAAGCGTCGTGAAATCAAAACGTTCTGTGTCTAAAGGTAAAGAAAAAGAAGAGGCACCTAAGTCGGGACTTAGCTTTACTGAAAAGCACCGTCTTGAAACCATTCCTGCGGAAATGGAACGCTTGGAAGCCGAAATCGGCAAACTGCAAGAGTTGATGAGCGATCCAGCCTTGTTCTCTGAAAACCCAGTGAAATTCCAAAAGGCGACAGACGCCCTAATCGAACGCCAATCCAAATTGGACGCGGCCGAGGAAGAATGGATACTACTCGAAGAAAAGGCCGCTAAATAAGCGGCCCTTTTAAAGTTTTCTAAATCGTCAGACTATTCACTAATTTGTACCAGAGCATGGCGCTTTTTGCCCGCGCTTAGCTTGATTGGGGTGGCCAGCGCAGCAGCATCAATCATCATGCCAGCTTCAGCCAGTGGTTCATCATTGATCTTGGCACCGTTCTCAGAAATCAAACGCTTGGCTTCTTTCCCAGAACCCGCAAGGCCGGATTTCACCAGCAACTGAACGATTGAGATCCCATCGCCTACGTCTTCAGCGCTCAGAGTTAGCGTTGGCAAATCATCACCAACACCACCTTTTTCAAACACTTCGCGTGCTGTGGCCTCAGCCGCCGCTGCCGCATCTGCACCGTGCAATAGGGTCGTGACCTCATTGGCCAAACGCACCTTGCTCTCGTTGATCTCTGCACCCTCAAGTGCACCAAGGCGATTACATTCGTCTACCGGCAGCTCGGTGTATAGCTTGAGGAAACGCCCGACATCGGCGTCTGTTGTGTTGCGCCAGAACTGCCAGAACTCATATGGGGACAGCATGTCAGGATTTAGCCAAATGGCACCAGACAGTGATTTGCCCATTTTTTTGCCGTCAGACGTGGTTAGCAATGGGGATGTCAGACCATAAACCTCGCCGTCAATAACACGGCGCGTCAGGTCGATACCGTTGACGATATTGCCCCATTGATCCGAACCACCCATTTGCAGAACACAGCCATAACGACGGCTTAGCTCCATAAAGTCATAGGCCTGTAAGATCATGTAGTTGAATTCGAGGAAAGACAGCGACTGTTCGCGATCAAGGCGTGATTTCACTGATTCAAAGGACAACATGCGGTTGATCGAGAAATGGCGCCCAATATCACGCAAGAAGTCGAGGTAGTTTAACTCATCCAGCCATTCTGCGTTGTTGATCATCATCGCATCAGTTGGACCGTCGCCGTACTCTAGGTAGGCGCTGAACACTTTTTTGATGCCTGCGATATTGTCATCAATGGCTGCAGCGTCCAGCAAAGGCCGTTCATCCGCGCGAAAAGACGGGTCGCCAACCTTTGTTGTACCACCACCCATCAAGGTGATTGGTTTGTTGCCTGTCTTTTGCAACCAGCGCAGCATCATGATCTGGATCAATGATCCAACGTGCAGCGATTTGGCTGTGGCGTCAAAGCCGATATAACCAGGTTGCGCACCTTTAAGCAGCGCCTCATCCAGCCCTTGATAATCGGTGCAGTCGGCAAGGAAACCGCGTTCCATCATTACTGCAACAAATTCTGATTTTGGGTGGTAGGTCATGGCACGTACTCTTGGTTGGGTTTGTAAAGCAATCTATAGGGAGGGGTAAGGCAAAGGAAAAGGCCAATGAAGAGCTTTCGAAAAACCAGTATACCAATTGTTGCTTTAGGAGCGATGAGTGGCACATCCTTAGAAGGCGTAGATGCGGCGGTGCTGGTGACGGACGGGCATGACATTACCGTCTTTGGACCGACACAATACCGACGCAGAACAGACAGTGCTTTCGGCCGCTTTGGGGCACTGGTCTGCGCCAGAGGTTGAGGCCGCAATATCTGTGATAGACGCGGTCCATGCAGAGGCGTTGGCTAAATTTGAAGGCATCGATTTGGTTGGTTTTCACGGTCAAACTTTGGCTCATGCACCCCGAAAGCAAGGCACCTTGCAAGTGGGTGATGGCGCTGCCTTGGCCGAGCATTTGAAGACGCCCATTGTATGGAATCTCCGAATCTCTGACGTTGAACTGGGCGGTGAGGGCTCACCCCTTGCACCGTTCTTTCACCATGCTTGTGCGCGTAACATTAAAGGTGAAGGACCTATCGTGTTCTTGAACCTAGGTGGTATGGGTAACATCTCATGGGTAGATCCCGCTATTGATGTACCAACAGAAGTGAGCGCATTGCTTGCCTTTGACACAGGCCGTGCGAACGCACCGATCAATGATCTGGTCCAAGCGCGTTGTGATGTTGCGTTTGATAAGGACGGCAAAATCGCTAGTTTAGGCACCGTCGAAATGGGCGCGCTTGAGTTGTTCTTGGCTGAGCCATATTTTCGAATATTGCCGAAAAGTCATTGAATATAAACGATTTTTCTGAAATGATAAACTTGATGAAACAGCTGTCCGATCCCGATGCGACTGCGACGTTAACGGCTATGTGCGCGGCTGGGGTTGCGGAGGCAATGCAGCATTGCCCACGTCCACCAAGCAAGGTTTTGGTGACAGGTGGTGGACGCAAAAATCCCGTTTTGATGAAGATGCTCGAAGTGTCGCTCGAGTGCCCCGTTGTTGAAATCGAGAGCGTTGGATTGGACGGGGATATGCTTGAGGCGCAAGCCTTTTCCTATCTGGTCGTGAGGGGTGCACGGGGATTGCCAACGTCTTGCCCCAGTACCACCGGCGTTCGTGCAGCAGTTTCTGGTGGAACGTTAAGCTATCCAAGTACCCGATTAAGATAGCGGAATTTCAAAATACGGCGCGGCTAAGGTGAAACCTTTAAATTCGAAGCCGGGCGACACAGTACAGCTAACCAACGTATAATCGCCTGTTGTCCTTGCCGCTTGCCAATGACCCTGTGGCACAATCAGTTGTGGTTCACCTTTAGATAAATCGGGCGTCAGAAGGTGATTGGTGGCAGGTCCTGCATCCGTTTCTGACAAGGACAGAACCAGCGGCGCACCTGCGTGATAAAGCCAAATTTCGGTAGCATCGACCTTGTGCCAATGACTATGACCACGGTCTTTCAGTAGGAAATAAATACAGGTCCCAACCGCGCGTCCTTCGTTTTCGGCACGCCATGTTTGGCGATAAAATCCACCCTCGGGGTGCGGTTCGAGTCCGAGGCGGTCGATGATGTCTTGTGCTGTCATTCTGTTATCTTATGCTGGCTTCAAAGCAACGCAAGGAAGATCGTAATGCAG
This sequence comes from Paracoccaceae bacterium, assembly GCA_018647275.1. GTDB lineage: Bacteria > Pseudomonadota > Alphaproteobacteria > Rhodobacterales > Rhodobacteraceae > Ascidiaceihabitans. The sequence continues at coordinate 1,069 of JABGTH010000095.1, read as the reverse complement.
GTTGTCATAATTGGAGCAGGGATCGTTGGTGCAAGCCTCGCATTCGCCTTGTCCCAACAAGGTGCGGACGTAACGGTCATAGATGCCAGTGTGCCCGCTGCAGGTGCGACAGGACGTTCCTTTGGCTGGGTGAACGCCAGCTTTTACGCAGATAAGTCGCATCACGATATCCGTGCTGAAGGCATTGCCAGCTACAGACGGCTAAATGACGCGCTGCACACCAATGCGATCACATGGTCGGGGTGTTTATGTTGGGAAGAACAGGGCGATGCATTTGACACCCAAGCCGCCGCTCTTAAAGCAATGGGATATGACGTCGAAGTGTTGAATAATTCACAATTTCAACAACTTGAACCGGTTGTAGCCCCCCCCGAACGCGCATTGTATTTCCCTCAAGAAGCCGCTGTTGAGGGTGTGCAGATAAGTGCAGATTTAATCGCAGCTTCAGGTGCACGTTTGATTATGGGCTGCCATGTTGAGGGCATTGAAACGAAAGGCGGTCAAGTTGTCGGTGTCTCGACGATCGGCGGTGTCACCCCCGCAGACCGCGTTATCGTGGCGGGCGGCACTGGAAGCGCAAAACTGCTGGCGTCGTTAGATGTTGAACTGCCAATGTTACTGCGTCCTGGGCTGATGATGCGTAGCCAAGCCGTAAAACCGATCCTATCGCATGTGTTAGTTGCTCCAAGCCAAGAGTTCCGCCAATTGCCAAGCGGGCATATTTTAGCCCCGACAGTGGCCTCTCATCAATCAGACACTCAAACCCATGTTTCAAGTCGCCCCGATGTGCTTGCCGACGAGGCAATGGAGCGTTTGAATGTATTGATCCCATCAATCGACTTGAATTGGGAGGAGGTGGCGTTTGCTCAACGCCCTGTTCCCAAAGATGGTTTGCCCGTTGTTGGTGCCTGCGGTCCAGAAGGCGTGTTCGCAGCTGTCATGCATTCCGGCATAACACTAGCACCGATTATGGCAGAAATTTTAGCAGGTGAGGTTTTGGATAGGGTGACCAGCAATTATCACGCGGGTCTCATCGCCAACTATCGCCCCGATCGGTTTCAGAACGTTT
>JABGTH010000346.1 GCA_018647275.1 Paracoccaceae bacterium | reverse complement strand
TTCTTAGATGTCACCGTTTGCGTAGGTCACACGGCCTGTGCCTTGGCGGCGTCCTGATACCAGTTGGCCGTCATAAACGTCGCCATTGGGTTGGGTCAGTTTTCCAGTGCCATCGATTTGGCCGTCTTTCCAAAAGCCGACATAAATCAATCCATCCGGCATCGTTAGCTTGCCGGAACCGTCGCGTTTGCCGTTGGCGATGTCGCCGTCATACACAGCGCCGTCAGGATAGGTGATTGTGCCTACGCCGTTTTTGACGCCGTCAATCCAGTCACCTTTGTATTCATAGCCACCCGGGCTTTGCATAACGCCTTTGCCATGGTGTTGAGCATTGCGGAACTCGCCTTCATAGCGCACGCCGTTCGCATACAGCGCGACACCTTGGCCCATGATAGTGCCAGTAAGCCAGTCGCCTTCATAGGTGCCGCCATCGGCAAATGTGATTTTGCCAAAACCGTCAGGCTTGCCTTTTGAAAAGTTGCCTTGGTAGACGGAGCCATTTGGAAAACGCGCAACGCCTTCGCCTTTGATTTCGCCGTCATCCCATGCGCCGGTATATTCATAGCCATTGGGCAGGCGGTAGGTGCCTTCCCCGTGCTGAAGGCCACCGCGAAAGCTGCCTTCATAGATGCCGCCATCGTCGTATTGTTTGGTCTGAACTTGACCATCCTGTGCCAATGCACCCATGGGAGCAGCAGTTAAACACAAAGCGAGAATAAGACGTTTCATGGCGAGACCTGTATTAATTCTTGGCCTGCACGCAACTGTGCAAGCTTGCTTAGCCTAGAATAAGGTTGGCCACCTCGCAATGGGTTTTGAGCGTGGCTTGTAATCCTCGCGTTTAATTGGTTGTGTCAGGGGTTTTCTGGGCGTGTTGGAACGCATATAGGTGCAGGTGAAATCTGACCGGAGCACCCCATGGCTGATACGTTTCGCATTACACTGTGCCAGTTAAACCCAACCGTTGGCGAGATTGCTGGCAATGCAGCCTTAGCGCGTGATGCATGGGAACAGGGGCGCGCGGCCGGTGCTGATCTGGTGGCGCTGCCTGAGATGTTCATCACAGGTTACAATACCCAAGATCTGGTGGTGAAACCTGTGTTTCACAAGGCTGCTATGGCTGCGGTTGAGCAATTGGCAAAAGATTGCGCGGATGGCCCTGCGTTGGCGATTGGTGGTCCGTGGTTTGAAGATGGCAGCCTGTATAACGCCTATTTGATCTGCAAAGGCGGGAAAGTTGCGTCAAAGAGGCTTAAGCATCACTTGCCAAATGAAACCGTGTTTGATGAGGTCCGTATCTTTGATGCAGGGCCGTTGAGTGGACCCTATAGCGTTGGAAACACACGCATCGGCAGCCCGATTTGCGAAGACGCATGGCACGAGGATGTGGCCGAGACTTTGGCCGAAACAGGGGCTGAGTTCCTACTGATTCCAAATGGATCGCCCTATTATCGTGACAAATTCGAAACCCGCCTCAACCAAATGGTTTCACGCGTTGTCGAAACAGGTCTGCCGCTGATCTATCTGAACATGGTGGGTGGGCAGGACGATCAGGTCTTTGACGGTGCTTCTTTCGCACTGAACCCAGGTGGCGGGTTGGCCCTTCAAATGCCAGCGTTTGATACCGCCATCGTACATGTTGATCTTGAACGGGGCACGGATGGCTGGCGTGTTAAGGATGGGGTTAAGACCGCTCAACCAGACACGTTTGAACAAGACTACCGCGTGATGGTTCAATCGTTGCGCGATTATATGGGCAAGACGGGTTTCAAAAAGGTTCTGTTGGGTATGTCCGGCGGGATCGATTCTGCCATCGTGGCGACTATCGCAACCGATGCGCTTGGCGCAGAAAATGTGCGCTGCGTAATGTTGCCGTCCGAATACACCAGCAAAGCGAGCCTTGAGGATGCAGAGGCTTGCGCAAATGCGCTGGGCTGTCGGTACGATTATGTACCTATCGCTGAGGGGCGTGAGGCGATCACCAATACCTTGGCTCCATTGTTTGCAGGTCTTGAAGAGGGGCTGACCGAAGAGAATATCCAGTCCCGCCTGCGCGGTCTGCTGTTGATGGCAATGAGCAATAAAT
>JABGTH010000376.1 GCA_018647275.1 Paracoccaceae bacterium | reverse complement strand
GAGAACCAAAGCCAGTCCTCCCCAACGCGACGGTAAAGATCGCAATATTCATCAACTGTGATGTTTTCGATCGGGTGAAGTTCAATCCCATCAGGGGGTGGAACAGGGCGGGTATCCGCCCGTGTGCGCATTTCTAGATGGGTGACAATCATTGCCAACTTGCCTGTTGGCACTTCATGAAACCCATTCGTAAGCATCAGTCGATCAAACCTTCGGCTTTGAACAGCGCCAACATGTCTTGCTCAGGGCGTGGGCCGATATGGCTGATAACTTCGGCTGCACAGATGTTGCCCATGCGTCCACAAGCCTCCAAATCACGGTCTGTTGCCATGCCGTAAATAAAGCCAGCAGCGAATTGATCGCCCGCGCCAGTGGCATCAACAGGAACAACTGTTTTTACAGGTACATCTACGCGCTCATCGCCACGAATGATTGTCACGCCCTCACCTGAACGTGTGCAGACAACCAGCGGGCAAAGGGCTGCTGTTTTAGCAAGTGCGTCCTCTAGATCGTCAGTTTCGAACAGGGATTTTACTTCGGCTTCATTGCCCATGACGAAATCGAGTTCATCTCCAATCATGCGCAAGAAATCTGCACGATGGCGATTAACACAGAACGGATCAGAAATCGCGATGCCCGCTTTACCACCAGCGGCACGGGTTAAACGCGAAGCTTGTAGAAACGCTTCTTTGCCTGCGTCTTTGTCGAACAGGTAACCCTCTAAGAACATGATGGCGGCATTGCCCGCTACATCCTCGGACACATCTTTTGGGCCAAGGTTGGTTGAGATGCCAAGGTATGTGTTCATAGAACGCTCACCGTCTGGCGTGACGAAAATCATGCAACGCGATGTTGGTAAATCTTCGTCAGTTGCTGGGGCGTTAACAAAGTCAGTGCCTTCATCGATCATGGATTTTGCGTAGAAGTTGCCCAAAGCGTCGTCACGAACCCGCCCGATGAATGCAGTCTTCAAACCCAGCGAACCAACACCTGCAACGGTGTTCGCAACCGAGCCACCAGAGGTTTGAACACTTTGGTCAATTTTGTTGAACAAGGCTTCGCTGCGGTCTTGGTCGACCAATTGCATAATGCCTTTGTCGATGTTCATTTCATCCAAAAAGGTGTCGGTTGATTGTGTGATAACGTCAACAACTGCGTTGCCGATACCCACAACTTGATACTTGGTCATAGGTTTTTTTCCTCAAAGGGGCAAAGATCGCGGATTAAGCATGCACCGCACAATGGTTTGCGGGCTTTGCAGTGATAACGCCCATGTAGGATCAACCAATGATGGGCGTGAAGCTGAAAATCAGCGGGGATGTTATCTTCAACAGCGCGTTCGACGGCATCAACGGTTTTACCAGGGGCAATACCGGTGCGATTTCCGACGCGAAAAATGTGGGTATCTACAGCTTGCGCCGGTTGGTGCCACCACATGTTCAGCACGACATTGGCAGTCTTACGTCCAACACCGGGCAAAGATTGCAACGCTGCTCGTGAATTGGGGACTTCGCCATTGAAGTCGTCGACTAAGATCTGGCTGAGTTTCATCACGTTTTTTGCCTTTTGGCGAAACAGACCGATTGTTTTGATGTGTTCCGTCAGACCCTCGACACCTAGATCCAGCATCTTCTGAGGGGTATCCGCGATTTGGAACAGTGCGCGGGTGGCTTTGTTTACGCCCACATCTGTAGCTTGCGCAGACAAGGCAACCGCGACAACCAACGTGTAAACGTTGACGTGTTCCAATTCCCCTTCGGGCTCTGGAGCAATGTTTTGAAAGCGCGTGAATATTTCGCGGATGATATGATAGTCGAGCTGTTTTGCCATAGTGTTCCTATGCCTGTTTGTCTGGGCTGCTGCAACCTTTGCACAAAAAAACGGGTCGATTGAGGGCGGCGAAAACGCTAGTTATTATTTATGATACATATTGATGAAGAACACAGTGGCTACAACTACGACGTTATGCGGCGCGCGATTGAGTTGATTGATGCGGCAGAGGACAATTTATCCCTTGAAGATATGGCTGCGCAGATGGGCATGAGCCCTGCGCATTTTCAACGTGTGTTCAGTCGATGGGTGGGCGTTTCCCCAAAACGATACCAACAGTATTTGACTTTGGGCCATGCCAAATCGCTGCTACACGATCAATTTTCGACGGTCGAGACTGCACATGCGAGTGGTCTTTCTGGAAGTGGCAGGTTGCATGACTTGTTTTTGAAGTGGGAGGCTATGAGCCCGGGTGAATATGCAAAGCGCGGTGCGGGTTTGAGTATCTACTGGGGATGGTTTGATACTCCATTTGGTCGCGCAATTATTATGGGTACGGACCGTGGTATCTGTGGCTTAGGCTTTGCGGCGGAATTGGGCGAAAAGGCGGCTTTTGATGATCTGCGTGATCGTTGGCCGAACGGCAAGTATGTAGAAGCCCCCGAACGGCTGGACGCATGGGTGCAAACTGCTTTTGGCAATGTTGATATCGCGGGCACTAAGGCTCCACTTCTGCTTATCGGCGCGCCGTTCCAAGTCAAAGTTTGGGAAGCTTTGTTGAATGTGCCGACGGGCCAAGTCACGACATACTCCCATATCGCGCAGGCAGTCGGTAATCCAAAGGCGGTGCGTGCAGTGGGTACGGCGATCGGGCGCAATCCTGTCAGTTGGTTGATCCCTTGCCATCGTGCGTTGCGTAAAACTGGTGCGATGGGGGGGTACCATTGGGGGCTGCCAATGAAGCGCGCGATGTTGGCTTACGAAGGGGCACAATCGGAAGTTTAATCAGCGAGATGTTGCCGATTGAATTTTCCCCTTACTTTGATGTGCGGCTTCGAGCTTATATATGAGCCATACAATGATGCCCTGCCCGAACGGGGGGGCAACTTCGAAGGCAGTAGAAATGAAATTTACGAAAACACCGATTATTCTAGCGATGTGCAGTACCCTTGCATTGGGCGCTTGTACGGATCCATCTCTCTTGGGTTATAATCCTGGCGATCCTAACCGTAACACAAGACAAGGGGCCCTTTTGGGTGCGGCCAGCGGTGCGTTGCTTGGCGCGTTGGTTAGTAAAGATGGTAAGCGCGGCGATCGTGCGCTCGCAGGTGCTCTGGTTGGAGGCGCAGTTGGTGCTGGTGTTGGCTATGGTCTTGACCAACAAGAAGCAGACTTGCGCCGTGATTTGGGCAACGACAATGTTTCCATTCAGAACACAGGCGATCGTTTGATCGTGACACTGCCGCAGGACATTTTGTTCGCAACCGACAGTTTTGCAGTGCGCAGTGATTTGACGCGTGACCTGAACACGGTCGCGAGCAATTTGCAGGCATACCCGAATTCAACAATTCAAATTGTTGGCCATACTGACAGTGATGGTGATGCAGCGTATAACCAACAGCTTAGTGAACGCCGCGCCAATACCGTCGCAGATGTATTGCTGGATGCGGGAATTCCGTTTGCGCGTCTCCTAACGTTTGGTCGTGGCGAAAGCCAACCTTTGGCAAGCAACCTTGACCCAGCGGGTAAATCACAAAATCGTCGTGTTGAAATTGTGATCTTGCCTAACGCTTAATAGGCTGCAAATGCAAAGTTATTTAAAGGCTCCTATTTTTGGGGCCTTTTTGTTTCAGATTAGGTTTTTTGAATGCTGATTTCGATTAAGTTTTCATCAGGATCAAGGATGTAAATCGAATAAATAGGGCCGGTGGCACCTGTGCGTGCGGTAGGTCCTTGCAGGATGGCTATATGGTGAACCGAAAAATGTTTAACCCAATCTTCGAGCGGTGTTGAGGTTAAGAAACATAAATCCGCGCTGCCCGCCGTTGGATGGGCGGACTTCGGGTCAAACTCCGATCCAACCTCATGCAGATTGATCTTTTGTCGTCCGAATTTCAGCGCCCACCGCCGCGTACCATCTGCAACAATAAATGCTTCTGCCTGCATCCCAAGAACGTCTTGATAAAATCGACAGGTGTCAGGAACGTTGGTGACGGTTAAAACCAAGTGATCGAGGGCATTGACGCGAGGGGATTGTTCCATTGGTGGAATGTCCTTATCCATTTGATATGAATTTTGATCCAAGCAGAATAACAAGTCAAAGAGATGTTATGGACGTTGCACGCGCAAACGCGCTGCAAGTGTCTTTGGGATTACCGCCTTCTATCGAAGCTGGCGATCCGTTGTTGCCATTTTTTCACCAACTGTACTTTTGGGAACCCCACCGGCCAACAGCGCTGGGCCGTGATGGGCACCCAAAGGTAGGCGGGCTTGTGCCTGATATGGGTCTACCGCGCCGGATGTGGGCCGGTGGTCGGCTTAAGTTTGCTACGCCTATCTTGATAGACATTCCCGCGACACGAACTTCATGCTGTGAAAATGCGCTGCACAAAGAGGGGCGCACGGGCCCCTTGGCATTTGTCACTCTACGCCATGAGTTTTGGCAGAATGATGTATTGTGCCTGACTGAGTGGCAAGATTTGGTTTACCGCGAAGACCCCGATTTATTTGCACCCCGCCCAGCTCCCTTGGCCGCGGATAAGGACGAAGAAGAGCAGATTGAAATTAGCTTTGATACAACGATGTTGTTTCGCTATTCCGCGCTTACCTTCAATGGGCATCGTATCCATTATGATTTGGACTATGCGAAGGATGTTGAAGGGTATGATGGCCTAGTCGTACACGGGCCATTGTTAGCACAACATCTAATGTTGATGGCACAGAGTTCTCTGGGTGAGTTAACAGAGTTCTCCTTCCGCGCCACGTCCCCATTGATGCATTATGAAACGGCCTCGCTGTGCCGTAAAGGTCGCAAGTTGTGGGTGCGTGGGCCAGATGGTCGCCTTTGTATGACTGCGTCCGCCTAAGGATTTAGTGAGGCGCGAATATCAAAATTATCGGGAATGTTGTTACGATCCTCTAAAGCGAGATCGGTCATAACCTCCGCGATTTTTGGTGCCAAACCAAAGGCAATTTTGAAGCCGCCGTTTGCGACGAAATGATCAGGGCGATCTGGCAACGCACCCAGCATTGGTGCGCGTGTGCGCGAACGTGGCCGCAACCCAGCCCATCGTTCAATCACGGGTGCATCAGCCAAAACAGGCAGCGCAATGCGTATGCGGTCAATGATATCTTCGAGCTGCTCATCGGTTGATTTTGGATCGTCAAAATATCGCTCTGATGTGGACCCAACGCCAACGGTACCGTTTTCATGAGGGATCACATGTAGGTAATCGGTATATAGTTGTGGGG
>JABGTH010000216.1 GCA_018647275.1 Paracoccaceae bacterium | reverse complement strand
TATTGTGGTGCCCAGAAGAGGGGATGGCTCCGCCAGTAGGCACCAACGCTTAGCATTAACCTTACAATACAAGGCTACTGTCTCATTCTGGTTCCTACTGGCGGAGCCATCCCCTCTTCTGGGCACCAAGAATCATAGTTAAATAATTGTAATTGTTTTATAAAAATTGTATTGGTACCTGTGAACCCTAGCCACAGGACCACTTTGTAAATCCGTGATGAAATGGGGAGTGTTTTGTAATTAAGGAAAGCTACAAAGTCGCCCTGCCCCCAACAAGCGGTTTCATCAAGCAAGATCGCTGGCACGGCTCTTGACTGGAAAAGCTTTGAAGTAAACTTTTTACAGGGAATTATCTGGGACATTTCCGACGAGATAGCTCCTGTTCTTGAAGTCGCACACCGAGAGCCAGTGACTTTTAATTTACTTTGCTTCAAGATCAAAATCGGATCACCAGCCTCAATTCACAAAACGCAATGCTTGTCCTGGGAAAGAGTTTTTCGCTCCGCTTCAGTCAGCACCACGATTGTATCATCGACGCTGAGGCCATTGGTTCGCGCCTTGTCCCAAATGCGTTTGCACGATTTCGGTGACCATGGAAGCGCCGCTTCCGCAAGCCAACTTCGAAGGGGTTGAGGTAACAGATCGTACGTCATCATCGGATCTGCTGCCCGGCGTCGCTTTTTAAGTGTCGTTGCTCCAAGATTGCCAATCATGTTTCTTTCTCGCGGCCAAAGATTGGATCCAGAGCCAAGACAAGCAGCGTTTCGCCTGGCCATTCAACAGGAGACGACAGGTACAGGGCAGCGACATTAATTTTTCGGGTCATTGGAGGCGTATCCTTAAACAGTTTCGGCGGTTTGATGGGCGCGCAGCAACTTAAAGCTGTAGACAAGTTCCGAGCGGGTGATATCGCGGCCAATGACAACGATGCGCGATTGACGGGTTGTGCCCTGCCAGTCGTGCAAAGGCACCGGTGGGTCAAAAAGATGTTGCACGCCGTGAAACACAAACGGCATCTCAATGCCGATCAGATGTACGATGCCTTTCACGCGCAGGATGTCGGGCCCGCGCAGCCTGATGAGCGTGTCGAGCCAAAGATCAAACGCATCAGGGTGAATAGGATCGTCCAAGACAATGGACGCCGATCCGATCCGCGCATCATGTTTTGGCAGCGGGGCTGTGGGTGCCGCGGATGGGGCGAAACCGGAAAGGTTATCAAGTGGATTGTTGGAACCAAATGCAGGTTCGGGTACGGGTGGTATCAGCCATGCCAATGCCTGATCTGATGTTCCCTCAAAGTGCATGCCGCTTAAATCCCAAAGGGCTGCGGTGGGCACCACACCACGATCCGCCCGCAAAATATCTGCTGTCGGATTGATTGATCGTAGCCGTTTTTCAAATGCCCCTGACGTGCTCTGTGACACCAAATCAGTCTTACTAAGGACAAGAAAATCCGCCATCGCAACTTGTGAAACGGCTTCGAAGTGACGGTCAAGCGTGTCCAGACCAGTTGCCGCATCCACCACTGTGACAACCCCGTCGATGCGGAAATTTCGTGCCAGATAAGGATCAACCAGAAACGTATGTAGAATGGGTGCGGGATCGGCGAGACCCGTTGTTTCAATCACAACACGTTCAAAGGTCAGGCGGTTTTCTTGTTTGCGGGCAGCCAAATCTTGCAGAGTGCGTGATAGGTCACCGCGAATGGAACAGCACAGGCAGCCGGATTTCATCAAGACAACTTCTTCGGCCACGGTTTCGATCAGATCGTGGTCAAGCCCCGCTTCGCCGAATTCATTCACGATGACGGCGATTTTTGGTCCGGTTGGCTGGGCTATGATCGCGTTGAGCAGTGTTGTTTTTCCCGCACCAAGAAAACCTGTCAGCAAGGTAACCGGTAAGCGAGTATCTTTTGCGGCCATGTTATCGGTTACCTCGCCTTAGCTTTTCATTTTGTAATGTTATGACATAACACTAAATGGATAATCAAGATGCTTTAACGCAAATAGGGCAACAACATCACGATGCTGATGGCGATGATCATGACGCCGCCTGTCAAATGCAGCATTGCCGAGATGGCCTGCACCCCATGGTGGTTCCGTGCCCCAAGACCAGCCAACCGCCACGCGACGACGCCGGAAGTCGCAACAGTCAAGTTGAACGCAGCGGTCCCAAGGCCCATCGTGATCACGGCAAGGCATCCAACCGCAAAAGCATCGAAACGGGCCGCGATCACCAGAACAAACAATGCGCCAGTGCAAGGTCTTATCGCGATGCTGGCGATCAAAGCGACCGCATCGCGTGTTGTCGTCAGCGTTGCCACGTCGTCGACACTTGGACCATGCGCGTGGCCACAACAGCCGTGTGTGACCTGCTTGGATTGGTTGATTTTGTGCCAACTTCGTACGCCACGAAATATAAAAATAGCCCCGATCGCGGCAACGGCCACGTAGCTCGCTGGGGCAAGCCAAGTCTCTGTGAGGTCAGCGGGATCAGCAGACCCTATTTGTAGCAGAAAAGAAAGACTCCCGACCAAAAGGATGGCCGTCGCAGCCTGTGCTAGACTGGATAGAACCGTCAGTATACTCAACCGTTTTAGGGTGGCACCACTGGCAAGGGCCGCTCCGCCAATCAGGACTTTCCCATGCCCCGGTCCAAGGGCGTGGAAGAAGCCATAAGCGGCCGTCGCACTACACAATGTCCAGACAGCCTGCGGATCACCCGCTTGAATACCTCTAAGCGCACCAGCCATCACGTTCTGGAACGTACGTTGTTCACCAATGGCCCATCGTTGGATTTCAAACCACTGCACAATGCCCCAGGCTGCGAGACCGACAGCCCAGATGCACAGAACGATCACACCAAACCTTAACCACATGTCAGCTGCACCTCATCAGAGAAGAGTCGGCCAACATTTCCTACCGCGGGCATATCTTCACGCCCCAGTGCCGCCAGCTTGTCTTGCAAGGCGCTATCTGCTGCGTTTGGCTCAAACGGTACGATCTGCGCCTGACAATCTTCAGGCAGATCGGTGGGGTCTGTCGGGGGCACAATGGTATAGGCGTAGTAAAAAAATGGATCATAAAGCCGCAGGAATACGGGCGCAGTCTCAATCCTGATGGGTTGCGACAATGGCAGATCAAATGAGACTTCGACCTGATTGTTGTTAAGCGTGACAGCAGCGGCTTCAGGGCGTCCGAGCGGGTAATCCTGGCCTGCGAATTCAAGATAGACATCACCCTTGTATGCGCTGTCCCAGTTGGTTTCACCCTCTATGATTGCGGCGCGGTCAGTATCATTAAATTGCCCATCTCCATCCTGATCCAAATTCAGAGATTCAAACAAGATAAGAGTTGTAAATTCATCGTAAGTCCATGAAATACTGATAGTTTCCAATTGTCCGTCAGTGTCAAAAATAAAGCCAGTGCGCGCATCCACAAAGACATGCGGATGTGCCTTGACGGGTCCACCAAGGCACATCACTAAGCATATTAAACCACAAAATTTATCGGACACAGGATACTTGAGCTCCAATTTTTGGTCCTTTGCTTAACCGGTGAGGCTTAACTCGACAGGGTTACTACATGCAGCCCGCAAGAGCAGTCGACAGGTTTCGGATCAGTTGAGGGTAAAGTGCTGAACCCGGCTTCAGATCAGAACCAAGCGGATCAAGAATACCCGTCTGCGCGTTGCTTCCCTCGAGAACAGTTGCAACTAGCCCTGGATTAAATTGCGGTTCCGCCAGAACGCAATCGATACCTTGCTCAGCAATCCTATCTTGGATTTCTGCAATCCGTGCTGGACTTGGATCAGACGCATCACTGATAGAAATGGCACCGGATGCTGGAAAGTTAAAGTCCGTTTCAAAATACTGATACGCGTCATGGAATACGATGAAGCGACCATCACGGACTGGGTCAAGCGTTGCCGTCACTTCACCAATCAAGACTTTGATTTCGGCTCGACCTGCCGCAGCATTCGTAAAATAGGCACCTGCGTTGTCCGGATCGGCAGCAGAAAGCTGACCCGCAATCACGTTCATCCAAGTCATTGCATTTTGCGGTGACAACCATGCGTGCGGATCATGGTCGCCGTGTTCATGTTCGTCATGACCGGCTTCCTCGTCGTCATGATCATCATCTGAATGATCGTCGTGGCTTTCTTCCTCATGGTCATCATGCGCCTCGTCGGCGTGATCATCATCATCTTCTTTGTGATCGTCATGGGCCTCGAACAACGCACCCTCACGGAACTCCAATTCGATTGTGCCGTCCGCTTCAAGCAATTCAGTCACATTGGCATTAGGGGCCAGTGTTTCAATTGTATCTGTCAGCCATGGCGTCAAACCGGACCCAATCCAAAATACAAGATTGGCGTCCTGCAACGCGGCGGCCTCAGACGGGCGAAGGCTGTATTCATGCGGGCTTGCACCGGCCTGAATAATCAAATCGGGTGTGCCAACACCCTCCATGACCCGAGTAACTAAAGAATGAACTGGTGCAATATCCACAGCCACACGTGGTGCATCGGCAAATACGGTTCCCCCCATCAAAGTAGCAGTTAAGGATAGGGTAAGAAGTTTTCTGGACATCGGGGTCTCCATGTGATTATATAACATTACGTATCAATTAGACGAAATGTAATAACATGACAAGTGAGTCGAACAAGATAAACTCCGCAGTAGGCCTATTGGGCTTTGCACAACACAATCATAGCACTTGCGTAAGCGATGGGCTTGCCACAGCCGAAACCCGTTGTGCGGCCGAGGGTCTTCGCTTTACGCCTGTGCGGCGCAAGGTGCTTGAGTTGTTGTTACAAAATCATCGCGCTCTTGGCGCTTATACTATTCTGAACAGGCTGCGCGAAGACGGCTTCGGATCGCAGCCTCCCGTTGCGTATCGTGCGTTAGATTTTCTTGTCGCAAATGGTTTGGCCCACAAGATCGAACGGCTGAATGCGTTCATTGCCTGCGTTCATCCCAGCCATTCCCACACACCAGCATTTATGATCTGCCGCTTGTGCGATAACGTGGCCGAGGCCCAATCCTCCTCTGGGAGTTGGGCATTGGACGACGCTGCACGCACCACAGGCTTCCGAATAGAACGGACTGTCGTTGAAGCTGAAGGTATCTGCCCTGCCTGTGTCGATAAGGCTGACGCATGAGCCTTATTCAGGTCGAAGACCTTACTGTGCGCTATGGCGCAAGTACGGCCCTGTCGGGCGTGTCATTGCACGTCGAACCAGGAGAAATCGTCACAATTGTTGGCCCAAACGGGTCAGGTAAAACCAGCCTGCTGCGGGCGATTATCGGCGCAGTGAAACCGGTTAAGGGTCGCGTCGTGCAAGAGAGCGGTGTGAAAATCGGATATGTGCCACAAAATTTGCATATTGATGAAACACTGCCAATTACAGTTTCCCGGTTCCTGAAGCTGCCAAGCAACGTCGAGGCTGCGGACATTAGTTATGCGCTAACGCGAGCAGGTGTGCCCGACTTGGCCAAAGCGCAACTTTCACAGCTTTCAGGTGGTCAGTTCCAGCGGGTTCTTCTTGCCCGCGCAATAATTGGAAACCCTGATCTGCTCCTCTTGGACGAAGCCACCCAAGGGCTTGACCAACGCGGATCAGCATCCTTTTACCAGCAGATCGAAACTGTAAGGCAAAACACGGGCTGCGCCATTCTTATGATCAGTCATGAATTACACGTCGTGATGAGCGCATCTGACCGGGTTATTTGCCTCAACGGCCATGTCTGCTGTGAAGGGACACCGGCGGTGGTGGCATCTGCGCCAGAATACAGGGCATTGTTCGGAACCGGGACTGGTGGCGCATTGGCCCTTTATCGGCATAAACACGATCACAGCCACGACCATGGTGATCACAATCACGACCACACAGAGGCGGCTAAATAATGCTTGACGATTTTATGGTGCGTGCTGCCCTCGCTGGAATTGGCGTGGCCTTTGCCGCCGCACCTTTGGGGTGTTTTGTGGTCTGGCGACGTATGGCTTATTTCGGAGATGCCACGGCCCATGCTGCGATCCTCGGTGTTGCTCTGTCGCTAGCGTTTTCAATGTCAATTTTTGTGGGCACCATGACTGTGGCCTTGCTGATGGCGCTGGTCGTCAACGTGTTGTCTGGCCAGGGCTACGCGATGGATACATTGCTCGGGGTTCTTGCCCATTCAGCACTTGCCTTCGGGCTGGTCGCGGTATCCTTCATCTCGGGCGTGCGGATCGACCTGATGGCCTATCTTTTTGGCGATATTCTGGCCGTCTCGCGCCTGGACCTTTCGATCATCTGGGGCGGTGCTGCACTTGTTGTCGCACTGATTGGCTGGCGCTGGTCGGCCCTGTTAACCTCGACGTTGAACAAGGATCTGGCTTATGCTAGCGGGATCAAACCGAAACGTGAGCAACTGGTGCTGACGGTTGCGCTGGCCATTACGGTTGCAGTCGCGATCAAAGTCGTCGGGGTCCTGCTTATTGCCGCCATGTTGATCATACCCGCAGCCGCCGCACGCCCCTTGTCACGAACACCTGAAGGAATGGCCATCGCCGCCGGTTTGATCGGGATACTGTCCGCTATTATCGGCCTGCGCGCGGCTTATGTGCTTGATACGCCTGCGGGCCCGTCCATTGTGTGTGTCGCCGCTATTACGTTTGTGGCAACCAGTATTCTCAAGGGCCTTGGACACCAAAGGTAAGAATGCCACTCGGCAAGAACAGCGGCACGGTTTAGCTTGAAGTTGATACGTGAATAGAAATGGCGGGTCTGATAACAGAAGGACCGCTTTTGGGACCACTTTTATGTTTTAGAACTAAAATAAGTATCTGTAATTAAAACAAAATATATAAAGTTTGGCGTCCTCTTCTGGGCACCACAAATTACAGTTAACTAATTGTAATTATTATATAAAAATTGGTTTGATGCCTACGAAATCTAGCCGTAGGACCACTACCGGGACCACTTTGTCAAAAAGT
>JABGTH010000382.1 GCA_018647275.1 Paracoccaceae bacterium | reverse complement strand
ATGGATGACATGATGAAGCCAGGCGTAGGCATGAAATAGGCTGCTTCATTCAAGATGCGCGGCAAAAAGCGTTGTCTGGAAATGAAAATGATCCGCTTTGAAAGGCCAAACGAGATTTGCCTGCTGTTCTCCACAAGCGGCATCGACGGCACCGGGTAGATCGAATTGCTGGATTTGTTACGCAATCGGACACGTGGTTCTGTAGTGTTTAAATTGAAATCCACAAACTTGTCCGTACGACTGTTGGTTCAGTCACTTAAGCTGGCAAAGAATTCGCTCACGAAGCGTTGTAAGCTTCGCGTCGCTGAGTATGCTAGAGTTATCGAAGATCGTCACCAGATTTAGACATAGTCAGTATTGACAGAGGGCGTTAGCTACGGCCTTGGGCGGCTGGGTAGACACCCAACACTTCCATCATGTCCGTGAAGTAACTCATTTCCTCTAGGGCGCGTGCCACAGCAGCGTCTTCGGGGTGCCCTTCGATGTCCGCATAAAAGCGCGTCGCGGTGAATGCACCGCCGACCATATAACTTTCCAGCTTGGTCATGTTGATGCCATTGGTCGCGAAGCCACCCATTACTTTATACAGTGCTGCTGGAATGTTTCGGACTTCAAAGACGAAGGTCGTCAGCATTTTTTTAGCGCGGCGCGTCGAATCGGGTTCTGGGGACATCAAAAGAAAGCGGGTTGTATTGTGCCCTTGGTCCTCGATGTCTTCGGCCAATATATCCATGTCATAGATGTCGGCGGCTACAGATGATGCCAATGCGCCAACACCGATTTCGCCCGTCTGTGAAATTTCGGCTGCTGCGCCAGCGCTGTCGACGGCAGTTTCCGAGGTGATTCCATTTGCATCCAAAAATGCGCGTGCTTGAGGAATAAGGACCATGTGGGCACGGACATGTTCGATTTGTTCCAAGGTCTGACCGCGATTTGCTATTAGGCTGATACGCACACGAACGAATTCTTCGTCAATAATGTGCAGGCCGCTTTCTGGCAAAAGGCGGTGGATATCAGCGACACGGCCATAGGTTGTATTTTCGACTGGCAACATGGCCAGATCAGCCTGACCATTGCGTACAGTGTTCAAAACATCCTCGAATCCTAAGCATGGGACTGGTTGGGCATTTGGCCGGGCCTTCAGGCAGGCTTCGTGGCTGTAGGCACCTAAGGCACCTTGAAAGGCGATGCGTTGTGTCATTTCGTGGTCCTTCAACGTCAGATTGGCCCAATTTTATGTATCAGGGCGATTGGTCGCGGTAACTACACCTAGACAGAGCCAAATGGAACCAATAGATACGCGCCAAACCTACAGATATGGGCGCGATACTTATGTTCGATACAATGACACTTACTAAAATTGGCGGCGGTCTCTTTGGCGCGCTGCTGATTCTTCTTCTTGGCAAATGGGTCGCAGAAGAAATTTATCACATGGATAGCCATGGCGAAGCTGCGTACGTCATCGAAGTTGAAGACGCACCTGCAAGCGGCGACAAGGTCACTGAGGTAAGCATCGAAGAGTTGTTGGCATCTGCTGACATCGCAAAAGGTGCCAAAGTGTTTAAGAAATGCGGCGCTTGCCACAAACTTGAAGCTGGCGCGAACGGCACAGGCCCATACCTGTACGGTGTTGTGAACCGCGATATCGCTGCAGCAGAAGGCTTTTCCTACTCTGGTGTCCTTGCATCATTGGAAGGCAACTGGGATGCAGAAGCTTTGAACGGTTTCTTGACTAAACCTAAGACCTACGCACCGGGCACAACTATGGGCTTTGCTGGTTTGAAAAAACCACAAGATCGCGCTGACGTGATCGCCTATCTGGACAGCCTTGACGACTGAGCCCAGATCAAATCTTAGAAATTTTGGCCGTATGCACATCGCATACGGCCTTTTTTCTGCCCCGTGCTTTTCTAAAATTGATCTAATTTGGCCTCAATTGTGGATTAAGGGCCTATTTGCGAATTCTCAACTTGATTGTAACGTTGCTGGCAATTTAGCGTAGCTGAGTTATATCTGTGTAAACATTGATGAAAATAGAGGATCAGCCACATGTCCCAGTCTCGCATGAACGCCAAATCCAAATCTGTCGATTTGCGACCCATTTTACTGAATATTGGAGCATTGGCGCTGATCACGGTTAGTCTGTTTGCCAGCACATTGCGTGCGCAGGAGAAGACAATCGTTTCGCACGGTTATTCATTCTACGGTAATTTGGATTATCCAGCGGACTACACGCACTTTAACTATGTGAACCCAGATGCGCCTAAGGGTGGCGAGATTTCAATCGGTACCGTTGGTACGTTTGATTCGATGAACCCGTATTCGCGCAAAGGCCGCAGTGGAGCATTGGCTAGCGTCATGTATGAAAGCTTGTTGGGTGAAGGTGTGAACCAAACGCCTGCGCCAGCGGACGTGTACAGCCAAGCATATGGTTTGCTGGCTGAAAGCCTTGAATATGATGAGGGCCGCAACTGGGTGATCTTTAACATGCGCCCAGAAGCCAAATTTTCGGACGGCACCCCTGTGACTGCCCATGATATTAAGTTCAGCCACAATCTATTGCTTGATGAAGGTTTGAAATCTTACAGTGATGCGGTTCGCAAGATGATCCCGAAAGTTGAGATATTAAACGACCACAAGATTAAGTTTTACTTTGCTGAAGACATTTCGCGCCGAAGCCTAATAGAATTGGTGGGTGGCATTCCTGCGTGGTCCAAAAAGTGGTACGAGGAAACTGGCCTTGGCTTGAACGAAAGTCGGATGGAGGTTTCTCCCGGTTCTGGTGCGTATATGATTGAAACCGTCGATGTGAATCGTCGCCTCGTTTACAAACGCAATTCTGATTATTGGGGCAATGATTTGCCGTTCAATAAAGGTCGCAACAATTTCGATTTAATT
>JABGTH010000381.1 GCA_018647275.1 Paracoccaceae bacterium | reverse complement strand
TTGCAAGTCCACGCTGTTGAAGCGGCAGAGCAATGTGGCGGCACCTACGTTCCGAAAGTTGATGAGATGAAGCGTTTGGATCGCGTCTTGAACGATTGGGATACGTCACGCAAAATTATGTTCTGTGACGAAGCAACCGCCACTGATCCCGCAATACCGTTTGAAGGTGGTGCAGGGCCATGGGCCATTCTGATCGGGCCAGAAGGAGGGTTTTCGCCTAATGAACGCAAACGATTACGAGGGTTGGAGTACGCCCACGTTGCCCAATTGGGACCACGTATTCTGCGAGCAGACACTGCAGCCGTCGCCGCGCTGACCCTATGGCAAGCAGCGTTGGGGGATTGGAGATGAGCTTTATCCGTCCAGAAGCTGCCGCCGGAATGCACCGCTGGCGAGAGGCGCTTTATGGTGGTGCGATTCTTGGCTTGGGCCTGTTCTGGATTTTTGGCTCACGCGGTTTGCTATATTTGCTGGGATTTCCAGTCACGATAGCCGCGCTGATTCTGATCTGGGTTGGCATCCAACGGGGCCGTTTTCGCACTGACGCGGGTGGTGCGGGCGCTGTCCAGATTGATGAGGGGCAGATCGCTTACTTTGGCCCGATGACGGGTGGTGCGGTAGCCTTGGCTGATCTAGAGCGCCTCACACTTGTGCGCAGCCTCAAACCAGCGCATTGGCGTCTGGATACACCCCATGCTGATAGCTTACTGATCCCAGTCAATGCTGCTGGATCAGAGGCCCTGTTTGATGCCTTTGCGACATTACCTGACCTTAAAACGGAACGTATGTTAAGTGAGTTGAACGGATCAGATGATCAACCAGTTGTGATCTGGGAAAAGCGCACAATGCGCCCCGCAAACCTCAGATTACATTGACTTCACTTTCAATTCGCATCATTCCTCAATACCTGAAATCAGCCAATCTTGGAGCTATGTCATGTCCATTCCACAAACCGGCGGCGGACCCATCGAACATCATGACCAATTGGCCGAATATTTGGCTGAGGGATGCAAACCAAAAGCGGATTGGCGCATCGGGACCGAGCACGAGAAGTTTGGCTACTGCAAAGACACGCTAAAGCCACTGCCATTTGAGGGTGAACGATCCATCGTTTCCGTTCTTGAAGGGCTGCGCGATCGTCACGGTTGGGCCGAAGTGCGTGAAGGCGGTCACTTGATCGGCCTAGAAAAAGACGGTGCGAATGTTTCTTTAGAGCCAGGTGGGGCACTTGAGTTATCCGGCGCACCTGTTGAAACGATCCATGAAACATGTGATGAAGTGAATGTTCACCTGCGCGAAGTTAAAGAAATTTCAGACGAAATTGGTGTTGGTTTCATCGGTTTGGGAGCGGCTCCAATTTGGCAGCACGCGGAAATGCCCTTGATGCCAAAGGGCCGCTACAAGCTTATGGATGCCTATATGGACAAGGTAGGCACCGCTGGTACAACCATGATGCGCCGCACCTGTACGGTTCAAGTGAACCTAGATTTCGGGTCCGAGGTCGACATGGTGCAAAAACTGCGCGTGGCTTTGGCCTTGCAGCCTGTTGCGACGGCATTGTTTGCGAACTCTCCCTTCTTTGAGGGGAAACTGAACGGGCATAAATCGTGGCGTGGCCGCGTGTGGCGTCACCTTGATGACGATCGCACTGGCATGTTGCCATGGGTGTTTGAAGACGGCATGGGCTTTGAACGCTGGGTTCAATATGCCCTCGATGTACCGATGTATTTTGTCTATCGCGATGGGAAATATATCAACGCATTGGGCATGTCGTTCCGCGATTTCCTAAAGGGAAATCTGCCTGCATTGCCGGGCGAAACACCAACGCTATCTGATTGGGCAGATCACCTAACGACAGCTTTCCCAGAGGCGCGTATCAAGAAATTCATGGAAATGCGCGGTGCCGATGGTGGGCCGTGGCGCCGTTTGTGTGCGCTTCCTGCATTTTGGGTTGGTCTGATGTATGACCAAACCGCTTTGGACGGCGCATGGGATCTGGTGAAAAACTGGACCGCAGAACAGCGCGAAGAACTGCGCATTGCAGCTTCTGTTGACGGATTACAGGCTAAGGTTGATGGTATCAACATGCATGACATTGCGCGCGAAGCGGTGGCGCTAAGCCACAGTGGCTTGGTCGCACGCGGGCGCAGCGGCGCCGGTGGTATGGTTCCTGATGAAACACATTTTTTGAACGCGCTGCATGAAAGCATCGAAAGCGGAAAAACACCTGCTGACGAATTGCTAGATCGCTATCACGGCGATTGGAATGGCGATATTTCCAAAGTGTTCGGCGAATATTCTTACTAAAGGTAGGGGCAGCGCCCCTACGACCTTAAACTTTTGCGCCAATCTTTGGCTCTGTTCCAAGACGAATGCGCGTGATGTTTTCGCGGTGGCGGAAAAACACCATTAGTGTCAGGAAAATGCCCATGAACAGGGCGGAACCGCCACCCATCAAGACCAATAGGAACGTTGACGCAGAGG
>JABGTH010000380.1 GCA_018647275.1 Paracoccaceae bacterium | reverse complement strand
GCCCACCCGACCTTCAGGAGCTATATCTTGGATCTCTTGCCGCAATTGGCGTTGACATGGACCTACACGATATCCGTTTTGTTGAAGACGATTGGGAGAGTCCAACCCTGGGCGCGTGGGGCCTTGGCTGGGAAGTCTGGTGTGATGGTATGGAGGTTTCTCAATTTACCTACTTTCAACAGGTCGGCGGGCATGATTGCACGCCAGTCTCTGGCGAACTGACTTACGGTCTTGAACGCCTTGCAATGTACATTCTTGAGTGTGACCACGTGATGGACATGCCCTTCAATGATCCTGATGCACCGATCCCGTTGAAATACGGAGATATTTTCAAACAAACCGAAGAAGAATATGCGCGCTGGAACTTTGATGTTGCCAACACCAAAGTGTTGTTGCGCCACTTTGAAGAAGCCGAAGTCGAATGTCAGGCGATCTTGTCCCAAGCCTTTGACGACCCGAAGACTGGCAAACGTATTATCATGGCACACCCTGCCTATGATCAGTGCATCAAAGCCAGCCACATCTTCAACTTGTTGGATGCGCGCGGCGTTATCTCTGTCACTGAGCGTCAGGCATACATAGGGCGTGTCCGTGCGCTTTCTAAACAATGCGCAGATGCATTTGTTCAAACCCGCGCTGGCGGCTTTATCGAGGCGGCGCAATAATGGGCAAGTTTTTAGCAGTGTTGTTACTTGGCAGTGCCGTAATTGCAGGGGCGTCAATGTACTATCTGCAGGTGTATGGGCTGTATGACGAAGTCAAAACAAGTGAGGTACAGCTTGTTTCGGTTGTGGATGACCTGCCTGGATCGATTAGCTTTGACAATTTCCAAGCCATCGATTCACTAAGCTCACCAATCCGCTATCGCGCCTGCTTTACAACAGACCTCAGCATATCGTTGCTAAGCGAAACCTATGTTGGTTTGGAAAAAGCGTCCCCGCGCAATGCTCCAAAATGGGTCAACTGCTTTGATGCAGTCGCAATCGGTGCAGAGCTGATGGCAGGAACAGCTGTTCCATTCCTTGGTCAGAAGAATGTCCACTTTGGCGTTGACCGCATCGTTGCCATCACCAACGACGGACGCGGATATATTTGGCACGACCTCAATGATTGCGGCGACAAGGCCTATGATGGCACGATCGTTGGCGAAGAATGCCCAGGACGGGAAGCAACAGAATGACTGATTTATTAATTGAACTTTTTTCCGAGGAAATTCCGGCCCGTATGCAAACACGTGCCGCCAATGACCTGAAAAAACTGGTCACTGATGGTATGGTGGAGGCCGGCTTGACCTATGCTTCCGCCGCCGCGTTCAGTACGCCGCGCCGCCTAACGCTGACGGTTGAAGGTATGCTTGATGCGTCGCCAACAACTGTTGAAGAACGCAAAGGTCCAAAGGCCGATGCCCCTGAAAAAGCAATCAAAGGTTTCTTGCGCGGTGCAGGTTTGACCCACGACGATCTTGAAGAACGTGAAACGCCTAAAGGGAACATCTTTTTCGCCAGGATTACGAAAGAGGGACGCCCAGCTGCCGATATCGTGGCTGAGGTTTTAGAGCGCACAATCCGCAATTTCCCATGGCCAAAATCAATGCGTTGGGGTAACGGCACGTTGAAATGGGTGCGCCCGCTACACTCTATTCTATGCATCACCAGCTCTGAAGAGGGCGCAACTGTTGTGCCACTTGAGGTTGATGGGATCATCTCTGGAAATACGACCCATGGCCATCGTTTCTTGTCACCTGACAGTATACTGGTGAACAACTTTGATGACTACACCAGCAAACTGAAATTGGCCCATGTGGTGCTTGATGCCCAAGAACGGGCAGACGCGATTTGGAACGACGCGACCAATCAAGCTTTTGCGACTGGTTTTGAAGTTGTCGAAGACGCGGGCCTTTTGGCTGAGGTGGCAGGCCTCGTAGAATGGCCAGTTGTTTTAATGGGTGAGATTGGAAAGGATTTCTTGGGTCTACCTGCCGAAGTGCTACAGACCTCGATGCGCGAACATCAAAAGTTTTTCTCTGTACGCAACGCCAAAACTGGCCGCATTGAACGCTTTATCACTGTGGCCAATCGTAAAACTGCTGACAACGGGGCTACGATTCTAGCGGGCAATCAAAAGGTGCTGTCAGCCCGTCTGGCAGATGCAAAATTTTTCTGGGAAAACGATCTTCGCGTTGCGAAGTCAGATATGAGTGTTTGGTTAAAATCGCTTGAAAATGTGACATTCCATAACAAGCTTGGCACCCAAGCTGAATTGGTAAACCGAATGGCTACGTTGGCGCGTGAGTTGGCTCCAGCAGTTGGGGCAGACCCCGACATGGCCGAAAAAGCCGCGCGTTTTGCCAAAGCGGACCTCAGTTCCGAAATGGTTTATGAATTTCCAGAACTTCAAGGCCTTATGGGGCGCTATTACATTGAAGCCTCAGGTGAGGGTGTTGAAATTGCAGCCGCTGCAGAAGAACACTATGCCCCCCTTGGCCCTTCGGATAGCGTGCCCAAGGCAGCGGTTTCAATCACTGTATCGCTGGCTGAAAAACTGGAAAAACTCAACGGTTTCTGGTCTATTGATGAAAAACCAACGGGCTCGAAAGACCCGTTCGCATTGCGTCGTGCCGCACTTGGTATCATTCGGATTGCAATTGAAAATGACCTTGCAATCTCCTTAAATACAGTGATGCCAACAGAGCATGCGAAAGACCTCCTATCTTTCTTCCACGATCGTCTCAAAGTATATCTAAAAGACCAAGGCATTCGTCATGACATCATTGATGCTTGCATCGCTATGGACGGCAATGACAACATTAATCTTCTGGTGAAACGTGCACGGGCGCTATCTGAAACGCTGAAAACAGATGACGGTAAAAACCTGATCCAAGGGTTCAAGCGCGCCAATAACATTCTTTCTCAAGCGGAAGCTGCGGACGGTGTCGAATACTCCTACGGTGCTGATGTGAAATTCGCTGAAACGGGAGAAGAACGCAGCCTGTTTGGTGCCCTTGATACGTCTGAAGTGAAAATAAAACCAGCTATGCGGGCCCAGGATTTTGCAACTGCTATGTCTGCAATGGCGACTCTTCGCACGCCGATCGACGCCTTTTTTGAGGCCGTTCAAATCAATTCTGACAACCCAACGGTTCGTCGCAATCGATTGAACCTCCTCAGTCGTATCCGCACGGTTTGTTCG
>JABGTH010000379.1 GCA_018647275.1 Paracoccaceae bacterium | reverse complement strand
TATACCGTTCACGAGAAGGTGTCGTTCCGCGCGATATCTTGTTGCACGAAGTGTGGGGCTACAATGCTGGTGTTACGACTCACACGCTTGAGACACATATTTACCGCCTACGCCAAAAGATCGAACCTGATCCCTCTAATGTTAGCCTCTTGGTCACAGAATCAGGCGGCTATCGTTTGATATCCTAAACAGTTCTCGTTGCACGATCAGGTTAAAACTTGCACCTGCCAAAGCTGGGCCGGACCTTTGTGCCCGGTCTTTTTGTTTTAAATGGTTAGGCAAATGACGTCAGGTTTTGGATGGTATCCTGTGATGTCTGTCGGCATTGTTAGTTCAAATAATCCAAGGACAGCGTGATGAAAAAAGCGATCTATGAAGAGTTTGGCGACCCAGTCGAAGTGCTCAAAGTGGTGGAAGAACCACAAGTGATCCTGACAGACAGACAGGCGCGTGTTGATGTGTTGCGTGCGCCGATCAATCCAAGCGATTTGATCCAAATATCAGGAAACTATGGCGTGCGTCCACCGCTACCTGCTACTGCAGGGAATGAGGGATTAGGCCGAGTTGTTGAAGTAAATGGTGCAGGTATCGCCGTGGGTCAGCTGGTGCTATTGCCTGCTGGCGTTGGCACGTGGGTTACGGAAATTGTGGCTGACATCCGTCATTTGATCCCAATGCCGGAAGGCGATTTGGATCAGTTGTGCATGCTGATGGTCAACCCGACGACAGCGCAACTTTTGCTAACTGAGTTCGTTGATCTGAAAGCAGGCGATTGGATGATCCAATCTGCTGCAAACTCTGCTGTTGGTGTTTACCTTGTTCAACTGGCCAAAGCGCGCGGCGTAAATGTGGTGAGTGTCGTACGCCGCGAAAGCGCTGTGGCTGATTTGAAAGCTGTTGGTGCGGATGTTGTGATCATCGATAGCCCTGATTTGGCGCGAGATGTTAAAGCGGCAACTGATGCCAAGATGAAGCTGGCTGTTGATGCGGTGGCCGGTGAAACGGCGGGGCGTTTGGCGGATACGCTGGAACGCGGCGGGACCTTGGTCAATTATGGTGGGATGTCCAATCAGCCCTCTGCCCTTGGGGCAGGCGCGCTGATTTTTAACGATATCATCGTGCGTGGATTCTGGTTGGTTTTGTGGTTCGAAAAATCCAAGAAAGAGGAACGTTTGGGTGTTTATGCTGCGCTAACGGCGGCGGTTGCGAAGGGCGAACTACATGCTCCTATCGATAAGGTCTTTGCCTTGGATGAAATCGCAGAGGCGGCGCGTTACTCATGGGCTGGTGGACGCAGTGGTAAAGTCCTTATTGCCCCCAACGGCATCTAATTGATTATGGTGTTCAGGTTGTGGGCGGCGTAAGTTGTCCCCAAATACAGCCTTAAGGGACGCGATATGTCATTTACCCTAGCCACTTGGAATATCAACTCGGTCCGCCTGCGCGAGCCAATTGTGCTGAAGCTTTTACAAGAGCAGGGACCGGATGTGCTGTGCCTTCAAGAATGTAAAAGCCCTGTGGATTTGATCCCGATGGAGGGCTTTGCAGCGGCCGGATACCCGTATTTTGTCGCTCGTGGTCAGAAGGGTTATAACGGCGTTATGATCTTGTCCAAGATGCCGATTGAGGAAGTGGCTGCTGAAGATTTCGCATCCCTTGGTCATGCGCGTCACATTGCTGGACGTCTTGAAAACGGCGTGACGATCCATAACTTTTACGTCCCTGCGGGGGGTGACAAGCCTGATCGCGAAGTGAACGAAAAGTTTGGTCAAAAGTTGGATTACCTGACTGAGATGCGAGATTGGTTTAAGGCAAACAAACCTAAGAAGTCTATCCTTGTGGGCGATTTGAACATTGCGCCGTTACCTCACGATGTCTGGGATCACAAAAAGATGCTGAAGATTGTTAGCCATACGCAGGTTGAAGTCGACCACTTTAATGATGTGATGGCTGCAGGTGATTGGATCGATGTGACCCGTCAGGATATTCCTGAGGGGTTGTTGTATAGCTGGTGGTCTTACCGCGCTAAGGATTGGGATGCGGCTGATAAGGGCCGTCGTCTGGATCACGTGTGGGCCACGTCCGATATTTCCGCCTCTGCGCACTCCAGCCGTGTGTTGCGCGATGCACGTGGATGGGAAAAACCCAGCGATCACGCACCAGTTTTTGCAACATTTGATCTTTGAATCTAGGCCGGTCCAACCCATATAGGGTTCAAGCCTAACGACTAGCCCCATAGGGGAAGGAATTTACGATGATTGATTTGGGAATGGTAGCAGCGCCAGCAGCGGATGCTGATCTAATCAAGGACGCAACCGAAGCCACGTTCATGGCGGATGTTATCGAGATGTCGAATACGGTCCCTGTGATCGTCGATTTTTGGGCACCTTGGTGTGGCCCGTGCAAGACCCTTGGTCCGATGCTGGAAGATGCAGTGCGCGCCGTCAAAGGTGCGGTGAAGATGGTTAAAGTGAACGCTGACGAATGTCAGGCGTTGACGGGCCAGTTGCAAATTCAATCGCTACCAACAGTTTATGCATTCTTTGAAGGCAAGCCTGTTGATGGTTTTCAAGGTGCGGTACCGCAGTCTGAAATCAATGAGTTCGTGGCACGTGTTGTAAAAGCAGGTGGTGGCGAAACGCCAGCTGATACTTTGAACGATGCGGTTGAAGTGGCCGAAGATATGTTAACTGATGGCGAAGCAGATGATGCAGCGCAAACGTTTAGCGCGATCTTGGGTGAAGACCCAAACCACGCTGGTGCTTATGGCGGATTGGTGCGGTCCCACATTGCGTTGGGTGATCTGGATCAAGCCGAAGCTGTGCTGAATGGTGCTCCTGCAGAGATTTCTTCCAGCCCAGAACTTGAAGCGGCTTCAGCCCAATTGGAACTTGCACGCCAAGCTGCGGGTGCAGGTCCTGTGGGCGAGTTAACCGCTGCTGTTGAAGCAGATGAGAATAACCACCAAGCACGCTTTGATCTGGCGCTAGCGTTGCACGCCAATGACGATGCTGAGGGTGCAGTTAGC
>JABGTH010000361.1 GCA_018647275.1 Paracoccaceae bacterium | reverse complement strand
TTGGGTGTTGGATGTTGGACATCACCTAATTTTGACGTGTTAACAAAACGGGGAACGACGACGACGCTTCAGTCACATTTAATCATTTATGTCGACCGATGTTGCGGTGCGCAGAACGTCCAAACAAAAAAGGCCACCCATTTCTGAGCGGCCTTTCTTAATGACAAATCTAAGCGATGCTTGAGAAGACTATGCTTCTTCCGCGTCGTCTTCTGCAGCGTTCGGGATGCCCGCGCTCTCAGCGAGATCGTCGTCGTCAGATGCGGCAGCGCCGATGTCTTCGAACAACTCAGAGATTTCGAATTCTGCTTCTGCTTCTTCTTCAGCTGCCAATTCTTGGATCGACTTGCCTGCTGCTTGAAGTTCAGCTTCTTCCGCAGAACGCGCAACGTTCATAGCGATAGTTGCAGTCACTTCAGGGTGCAGAACAACTGATACGTTGTGAACGCCAAGGTATTTGATCGGTGCGATCAAAACGACTTGTTTGCGATCCACTGTGAAGCCTTCGGCTGTAGCAGCTTCTGCTGCGTCACGTGTTGTGACAGAACCGTACAAAGCGCCAGCATCAGATGCGGAGCGAATCACAACGAACTGCTGTCCGTCTAGTTTCACTGCCATTGCTTCTGCTTCGGCTTTGGACTCTAGGTTTTGTGCTTCAAGCTGAACTTTGCGTGCTTCAAAGCTTGCAACGTTTGCTGCAGAGGCCGTTAGGCCTTTCTTCTGCGGCAACAAGAAGTTGCGTGCGAAACCTGGTTTGACGTCTACAACATCGCCCATTTGGCCTAACTTTGCTACGCGTTCAAGTAGGATAACTTTCATGTCAGATCTCCTTACTTAACTGCATATGGCAGTAGGGCGAGGAAGCGAGCGCGTTTGATGGCACGAGCCAACTCACGTTGCTTTTTCGCAGATACTGCGGTGATACGGGAAGGCACAATTTTGCCACGCTCAGAGATGTAGCGTTGTAGCAAACGTGTGTCTTTATAGTCGATCGCTGGTGCGTTATCGCCCGAGAATGGGCACACTTTGCGGCGACGGAAAAATGGTTTTGCAGCCATGGGTTACGTCCTTTTCCTAAGCTTCAGATCAGCGGCGCTCGCGGCGTTCGCCACGGTCGCTACGTTCATCGCGTTTCTGCATTTGTACGGATGGCAATTCTTTATGCTCGTCCATTTTGATGGTCAGCACACGCATTACATCTTCGTGCAGGCGCATCAGGCGTTCCATCTCGTGGATCGCAGATGCTGGCGCATCAGAACGCAAAAGGGCGTAGTGGCCCTTGCGGTTCTTGTTGATCTTATAGGCCATAGTTTTGACGCCCCAATACTCGCTGTCTACGAGTTTACCTTCGTTGTCCGAAAGTACGGTGCCAAAATGTTCGATCAGTGCTTCGGCTTGTGTATTAGACAAGTCTTGGCGTGCGATCATGACATGCTCATATAACGGCATGTTTGCTCCACTTATATCAAGGCGCATTTCAAAGGCGGGCCATATGATCCTTTGCGGGCCTGCCACGAGAGACTGCGCGGTTAGAAGATCTTGCAAAGGAAGTGCTGCGTATACACTTATTTTCCAGTGACGCAAGGGCATCCATGCCTATGCACAGGGATATAAGCGTTGCACATTCAGGCCACAGCCCGCCGCGCCAAAATCAGGCCCGTGGGCCCTGCCCCAACCTAACAAAAAAACGGCGCCCTTTTCTTCAAAGAACGCCGTTCTAAATCTTTTAATCTACTCTACGGGGCAAACCGCCCAAGAGAAATTAGGAAGCTTTCGTGATGAAGCCAACCGCGTCGCCGAAGCTTTGGATTGTTTCTGCTGCGTCATCAGGAATTTCGATGCCGAACTCTTCTTCGAACGCCATAACCAGCTCAACTGTGTCAAGGCTATCAGCACCTAGATCGTCGATGAAGGACGCGCCTTCAACAACTTTAGCTTCTTCAACACCAAGGTGTTCTACAACGATCTTCTTAACGCGGTCTGCGATGTCGCTCATATCAAAATTCCTCATTCGTTTGAGACAGGTTGTCCCGGATATTGGTGGTTCCCGTTCGGGGCCCGATGTCTTGCCCCGAGGGGCGCTAAAGCCACGTAACGTAAACGCAGCGAACCAAGCAGCGGTAGCCGCTGTGATCAATTCTGCGCCGCCTATAACACAGTCGGCGCAGTTGGCAAATGATTTGCACTTCTCAATGAGAGGCAGCAGCGTTCACCCAAGCTTACAACATGGCCATGCCACCGTTCACATGCAAGGTTGTGCCTGTAACATAACCTGCTTCAGGTGATGCTAAGTATAAGACAGCGCTTGCAATTTCTTCAGGATTGCCCATGCGACCGGCAGGAATTTGCATCATAATCGCACCCTTTTGATCATCATTCAGCTTATCGGTCATCGCAGTGGTAATGAAACCCGGCGCAACAGCATTTACCGTGATTCCACGTGACGCCACCTCATAAGCCAATGATTTGGACATGCCGATCATTCCAGCCTTAGACGCGGCATAATTCGCCTGCCCTGGGTTACCTGTCGCACCAACGATGCTTGAGATGTTAACGATCCGGCCCCAACGCGCCTTCATCATGCCGCGCATAACGCCTTTGCACAATTTGAACGTTGCCGTCAGGTTCACGTTGATGACGGAATTCCATTCGTCGTCAGACATACGCATGAACAAGTTGTCGCGTGTGATGCCCGCGTTGTTGACCAGGATATCGACAGATCCCATAGCTTCGGCAGCTTGCTTCGGCAGCGCTTCAACGGCTTCCATATCGCTTAGATTACATGGCAACACATAAGCGCGCTCACCCAGTTCTGCGGCCAAGGCCTCAAGTGGCTCAACCCGTGTGCCGCTTAGGCCCACAGATGCGCCAGCGGCGTGCAAACCGCGCGCGATGTCCGCACCGATGCCACCTGATGCACCAGTAACCAATG
Source organism: Paracoccaceae bacterium (assembly GCA_018647275.1). Taxonomy (GTDB): domain Bacteria; phylum Pseudomonadota; class Alphaproteobacteria; order Rhodobacterales; family Rhodobacteraceae; genus Ascidiaceihabitans. Next base: position 2,028 of record JABGTH010000361.1, on the reverse strand, counting down.
CATTTTTACCCGTAATATTAAACATTTATTATTTCCTATTCTTCAATTATTTACACCAATGGTACGCGTTCACCCAAGACCCAGCGGACAACATCAATAATATCAAACGCCAATGAAATGCAGATGACAGTCATAATAAGCCAAATAATTCGACGGGGCCAAATTGTCATATCTCCACGCGATTGCTGTGCGATCAAGAACACAACCGTCGGGATCCAAAAGACCAGATGCGGCAGGCCGAGCAATTTAACATAGCCCATCGCATTAAAAATGTACTGGACACAAAAGGCAGCAATGACACTCGACAGCAGGGTCACGATCCCTGCTTTGCGACTGGATTTCCAAATCAGTAAAAGAAGGGGCGCAACAAAGGCCCCTGCCAACAAGAAATTCAGCCAAATCCCAACCCACGTAGGTTGTAATGCCATTGCGTCCTCAAGGATCATGATTAACCTTGAAGTACCGCCGCGATATCAGCAGAAGAGCCGATGTTGCGCGTGGCGATAGATTTATCGATACGACGGATCATACCACACAGGGCTTTGCCTGCACCGATTTCCCAAATCTCAGTAACGCCATTTGCTGCCATCCAAGACACGCTTTCACGCCAGCGCACAGAACCTGTCACCTGATCCACCAATAAGTTGCGGATAACTTGGCCGCTGCCGACCGCTTCGGCTTGCACATTCGCAACCAAAGGCACCGCTGGGGATGCAATATCAACGTGGCTTAGCGCTTCAGCCATTACGGCGGCTGCTGGCTCCATCAACGCACAGTGGAAAGGTGCGGACACGGGCAACAAAACAGCGCGTTTCGCACCCTTTTCCTTGGCGATGACCAATGCACGCTCAACAGCGTCCTTATGGCCCGAAGTCACTACCTGACCCGGGTCATTGTCATTTGCGGCTTGGCATTCTTCACCTTGGGCTGCTTGTGCTGCCACTTCAGTTGCTGCTGCGAAATCCAAACCCAACAAAGCTGCCATAGCGCCAATTCCAACAGGCACCGCTTCTTGCATGGCTTTGCCACGGGTGCGCAACAAACGCGCGGTATCCGCAATCGAAATTGATCCCGCCGCAGCCAATGCAGAATATTCACCCAACGAGTGACCTGCCACAAAGCTTGCGCGCTCTAACGTGATGCCCTCGGCTTCAAGGGCGCGCATTGCGGCCAAAGAGGTTGCCATCAACGCAGGTTGGGCGTTTTGGGTCAGTGTCAGCACATCTTGCTCGCCGTTCCAGATCAAATCTGACAGCTTTTCGCCCAGTGACTCATCAACTTCTTCAAAAACCGCACGTGCCGCAGGATATGCCTCAGCCAGATCGCGCCCCATGCCAATGGTCTGTGCCCCTTGGCCCGGAAATACAAAAGCGGTCGTCATATGGTTCACCCTCATTAATATGTGTCGAGATTGGTTTAAACGCCCCGCTCGCTTCGCACAAGCCAACACAATTATGACGCCCACCTGTGCGTGAGACTCACTTATCTATATGCACCCGCATCGCGTTAACTGTTCCAAACGCACGTCACCTGACAAAGGAACCCCCATGTCACGCTCCGACATTATTCACAGCTATGGTTCCATCGCTCAACCTTCCACTGGTTGACCGCCCTGTTGATCATCATAGTCGTCCGCCTATGGATTATTAAAAATGACCTGGGATATGAGACGTCCGAACAACTGGCCCGCAAATTCATATTTTTTCCAATGTATAAAACCGTGGATGTCACGATTTTTTTTATGTCGCCCTTGCTCGTATTATTTAGGCCATCTGCCAACCCAAACCCAACGGATTGCACCCGAAAGGTAAGGCCGAGACTTGGCTCGCCGCAACCATACACTGGGTGCTCTATAGCTCACTCGTCATGCCTCACTCGCCAGTTGGATTCGCCATGCCGCAACAGCGCTATCAGCGGGTACAAGTGGGCGTATTTCGATGGGCTAGACCACCTCAGGCAACAGGTGCATTGGTTTCTCCAAACTCGCCAATATCGCCAAAATTGAATTCTTGCGCGTATTTGCCCAAG
>JABGTH010000120.1 GCA_018647275.1 Paracoccaceae bacterium | reverse complement strand
CGACGTTCAATGGCTGATGTGTTCGCCTGAAGCCGGGCAACCCAATCTAGGTCGAGCGCCATGCCTGGATTTCGTATCTCAGTGACCTGAGGCAATTGTGCGACGCTTTGGTTCGCGGTATCTTTGGATGTTTGTTCGGCTAGTGGATTGTGCATAGGGCACCTCATTGCGCAGTTGCAGCAGTCAAAAGTTACATGGGATCACGACAAAGGCAAGCGCGGGTGTTTAGAACGTGTGATAATTTCTCGCCCGAGAAGAAAGACAATCGCATAAAAATTGAAGGTTAATAATATTTGTTTAATTTCTGAGTGTTAGCTTTTTTCAGTATTTGGATGGCTTAGTTTTTTCTTGCCCAAAGTCCTAATGTGGCACCATAGTTTCGCTTAGCCGCACTCAAGACGGCGTTTACTCAGGGATGGTACGAAAATGACTGATTCAACAGGGTCCTACTCAGACCCAAATCAAACACCACCTTTGGCACAAGCCGTGCCATTAGGTCTGCAGCACGTATTGGCAATGTTCGCGAGTAACGTGACGCCTTCTATTATCGTTGCTGGTGCAGCGGGTCTTGCATTCGGCAGCGCCGAGCAAGTTTATCTTATTCAAATGGCGATGTTGTTCGCTGGTATTGCGACTTTGTTCCAAACTGTTGGCTTTGGCCCAGTTGGTGCCCGTCTTCCAATCATGCAGGGCACCAGCTTTGCGTTCGTTGGTGTTTTGGCTGGCATTGCCGCAACACAAGGTTTGAGCGTGGCGCTGACTGCCTGCCTAATTGGTGGCCTCATCCACTTCGCTCTTGGTTCAGTAATCAAGAACTTGCGCTGGATGTTCCCACCGTTGATTACTGGTTTGGTGATCTTGGCGATTGGTCTGTATCTAATCCCAGTAGCGATCAAATATGCTGCTGGTGGCGCGGCTGATTTTCAGATGTCAGCAGATAGCTTTGGTTCGTTGAAACACTGGTCAGTAGCGCTTAGCGTTGTGGTCGTTGCACTTGGCTTTAAGTTTTTTACTAAAGGCGCGTTGAGCAATGCAGCAATTTTGATTGGTCTTATTGCTGGCTACATCCTTGCATATTTCTTAGGGATGGTGAATTTCGGCGCGGTTTCTAAAGCGAGCTGGATCACATCGATCAAACCGCTTCCATACGGTTTTGAATTTAGCTTTTGGGCAGTATTTGCTGTAACACTGGTTTCCATTGTTTCTGCTATCGAAACTGTTGGCGATGTGTCTGCGACAACCAAAGCTGGTGCGGGCCGCGAAGCAACTGACGAAGAAATCGCCGGCGCAACATACGCTGATGGTTTGGGTACAGCAGCTGCTGCGGTCTTTGGTGGTTTGCCAAACACATCCTTCAGCCAAAACGTTGGCATCGTTGGTATGACTGGCGTCATGAGCCGTCACGTTGTGACAATCGGCGGTATCTTCTTGATCCTTTGCGGTCTTATGCCAAAAATTGGAGCGCTTATCGCATCTATGCCTTTCCCAGTTTTGGGTGGTGGTGTGATTGTGATGTTCGGCATGGTTGCTGCTGCGGGTCTTAACATGCTTAGCGAGGTCAAAATGAACCGTCGCAACATGATTATCATTGCGGTGTCACTTGCTGTTGGTCTTGGTCTGAACCTTGTTCCTACTGCTGTACAGCACGTACCGGGCGTATTGCGCACATTGCTCACAAGTGCGGTTGCACCGACTGCAATTCTGGCGATTGCGATGAACCTTGTCTTGCCAGATGACGTTTAAGAAAAACTAAGATTGAGATGATTGGGGGCAGTCGTGTTGAAACGCTTGCCCCTTTTTCTATTTTAGTGTCCATCTTGTTGGGAAAACCAACAGAGGGTTCATTATGAAAGACGACAACTTCCTTCGTGCGAATAATGCAAAGCATATGTGGCACCCGATGGGTCACCCTGGCGAAGCGATTGAGCATGCTCCGACAATCATTGAGACCGCTGTAGGTTCAACCATCAAAGACATCGATGGGCACGAAGCTATCGATGCCGTCGGTGGTTTATGGTGCGTTAATCTTGGCTATTCCAACGACGTTGTTAAAGATGCAATTGCCAAGCAGCTTTATGATTTGCCGTACTATTCAGCGTTTGCTGGTACGTCTAATCCTTCTGCTATTGAGGCGTCATATGTGGTACGTGAGTTTTTTGCCGAAGATGGCATGGCACGCGTGTTCTTTACGTCTGGTGGATCAGACTCGGTGGAGACGTGCTTGCGACTTGCGCGCCAATATCACCGGATCAAAGGAGAGCCGAACCGCACAAAATTTCTCAGCCTGAAAAAGGGTTATCACGGGACCCACTTTGGTGGTGCATCTGTAAACGGTAACAATCGTTTCCGTATTAATTACGAGCCGTTGCTAGCGGGCTGTTTCCACATGCCCAGCCCATACGCTTATCGCAATCCTTTCAATGAAACGGATCCCGCATTTTTGGCGCAGAACATTGCCGCTGCGATGGAAGACGAGATCATGTTCCAAGGTGCTGGCAGCATTGCAGCGTTCATCATGGAGCCGATTCAAGGGGCCGGTGGTGTCATCGTGCCAAATGAGACCTTCATGCCGCTGATGCGCGAAATTTGCGACCGTCACGGCATCTTGATGATTGCGGATGAGGTGATCACAGGGTTTGGCCGTACAGGTGCGTGGTCAGGCAGCCGTCATTGGGGCGTGAAACCTGATATGATGTGCTGTGCAAAAGGGATCACATCTGGGTATTTCCCAGTGGGTGCCGCATTGATGAGCGACGCTGTGGCTGAAGTTTTTGAAAACGGTGACGAAGAAGCTGCGATTTTCCACGGCTATACATATTCAGCACACCCTGTTGGCGCAGCTGCGGTTACGGCGTGTCTCAGTGAAACCGTACGTCTGGATACAAAGACAAACGCGGCAGCTCGTGGTGCCCAATTGTTTGATGGATGTGTTGCCTTGATGAAGAAATATGACATCATTGGCGATGTGCGTGGTGGACACGGATTGATGACTGGAGTTGAGATCGTGTCTGATGCTAGGGCCAAGACACCGATGGATATGCCAACGATGAAGAAGATTCATCAAGCTACTTATGACGCAGGTGTCATGGTGCGGTTGGGTGGGAATAACATTTTGATGTCTCCACCTTTGGTGATCACGAAAGATGAAGTTGACCGCGTGCTAGTTGCGTTAGATGCAGGCCTGAGCGCGATTTAACCGGCATATTGGCCCATTAACCATTCTTAAAGTTGATTGGTCAGATCCGCTTATGTTGTGACTTGGCTGCTGGCAGAATCGGCATGTTTGGTGCTAGGTATTGGGGTATGGAAACAAGCAGCCCCAATATCCACGAAAACCTGCCGGTTATTCGCCAACTTGATGATGCAGCAATTAATCGCATTGCTGCGGGTGAAGTTGTTGAACGACCAGCGTCAGCCGTCAAAGAACTGGTTGAGAACGCGATCGATGCGGGCGCACGGCGTATTTCCATTGATATTGGAGATGGTGGCAAAACGTTGATCCGCGTGACAGACGACGGCTGCGGTATTGCAGGTCATGATTTGCCATTGGCCTTATCACGCCATGCTACGTCAAAGATCGATGGCTCTGACCTGCTTAACATTCACACCTTTGGTTTTCGTGGAGAGGCACTGCCGTCACTGGGCGCCGTTGGCCGTCTTAACATCACCTCACGCGTTCATGGGTCTGAAGCGTTTGAGATAAATGTTGAAGGTGGTGACTTAGGGCCAGTGCGCCCTGCTGCTTTAAATGGCGGCACTGTAATAACTTTGCGTAATTTGTTCTATGCAACGCCAGCACGACTGAAGTTTTTGCGCACCGACCGCGCAGAAACTGCGGCCATCAATGATATCGTAAAACGCCTTGCGATGGCGGAACCTTTTGTCCGGTTTGAGTTGCGAGATGTCAGTGGCGATAGCCCACGCACAACCTTCAGGGCAGAAGCCGAAAATGGCGATATGTTCGATGCGTTAAATGGACGGTTGTCGACTGTTTTGGGCCGTGAGTTTGCAGATAACTCTCTGAAAATTGACGCACTGCGCGAAGGATTGCATCTGACTGGGTATGCGGCGCTGCCAACCTATTCGCGTGGTTCCGCTGTGCAGCAGTATCTGTTCGTGAACGGTCGTCCCGTACGGGATAAACTATTGGTTGGGGCGTTGCGCGGTGCCTACTTTGATTTTCTAAGTCGTGACCGTCATCCAGCGGCTGCCCTGTTCCTAGATTGTGATCCGACGCTTGTGGACGTCAACGTTCACCCTGCAAAATCAGAAGTACGTTTTCGCGATCCTGGTCTTGCGCGAGGGCTAATTGTATCGGCATTGCGTCAAGCGTTGGCAGAGGCAGGGCATCGTGCGTCGACAACAGTTGCGGGTGCGACTTTGGGGGCGATGACAGCTGAACCTATTGGTGGACCACGCGTCTATCAGATGGACCGTCCCTCAATGGGGTCACGTTCAGCGTCCTACCAATCCCGAGCGCCGGGTTTCGCGGAAATGATCCACGCCTATAGCGGGCAAGTTGTTGAGCAAGAGCAGGCGAATGAAACACCACCAGAAGATCTGCCACTGGGGACAGCCCGGGGCCAGGTTCATGAGAATTACATTATTGCACAGACGGCAACTGGCATGGTTATAGTTGATCAACATGCAGCGCATGAGCGATTGGTGTATGAGAAACTAAAAAATCAAATGGCGGCGAATGGGGTCGCGGCTCAAGCCTTGTTGATCCCAGAAATTGTTGAACTATCGGATGGCGATTGCGCTCGCTTACTCGAAGTGGCGGACGAATTGGCACGTTTTGGTTTGGGTATTGAGCCCTTTGGCGGTGGTGCAATTGCTATTCGCGAAACGCCTGCCATTTTGGGTGAGGTGAATGCGCGTGCTATGATCCTTGATATTCTGGACGAACTTGCGGATCAGGGCAGCTCCAACATGGTTCAAGCGAAGGTCGAAGCGATCCTTAGTCGCGTGGCCTGCCACGGGTCTATTCGCTCGGGTCGTTGGATGAGGGCTGAGGAAATGAACGCGCTGTTGCGCGAAATGGAAGTAACCCCGCATTCGGGGCAATGCAACCACGGACGCCCTACCTATGTAGAGCTGAAACTGGCAGACATTGAACGGTTGTTTGGACGCACATGATTGAGATTTCAGGAAAAGAGTATGCCTTTAGCGATCCATTGATCATTGTTGGATTGGTGGCCATTACTGTGGTCATTTTGATCGTGGTAATGTTGATGGTTGTGGTGCGGTCGGCAGGGCGTTCCGCTGCTGCTGCGGCACCGCTGGCACATCAGATGGGCATCCTTGGCCAACATGTTCAGCAGCTGAATATGGGGCAGGCCGCGTTACAAGGTGGTTTGCAAACTGTGTCTGATACGCAGGTAAATGCGCAGACCCAGATTACCAACACGATGGAAGTGCGATTGGCGGCTGTCCAGCAGCAAATGCAGGACCGTTTGGCAGAGAATGCTATGCGTGCTCAACATTCGATGGCAGAGATGCAGGAGCGGATGAAAGAGACCTTGAACGGCTCATCGAAGCAAACCACGGTTAGTTTAACGCAGCTGCAAGAACGTCTCGCTTCTATCGACAAAGCGCAGGACAATATAGCGAAGCTGTCTGGGGATGTTTTGTCGTTACAGGACATTTTAAGCAATAAACAAACGCGCGGTGCTTTTGGCGAAATTCAACTAAACGACATTGTCGGTAAAGCATTGCCAAAGGACAGTTTTCAGCTGCAAGCCACCCTTAGCAACGGTAAGCGTGCTGACTGTTTGATTGCGTTGCCGAACCCGCCTGGCCCGATTGTGATTGACAGTAAATTCCCCCTTGAAGCCTACGAGGCCTTGCGTCGGGCCAAGACTGATTGGGAGGTCAACGAGGCTGGCAAAGCGATGCGTGTTTCCGTGAAAAAGCACATCCGTGATATCAGTGAGAAATACATCATCGAAGGCGAAACTGCAGATGGCGCGTTGATGTTCCTGCCATCTGAAGCGGTATATGCAGAACTCCACGCAAATTTTCCTGAATTAGTACGTGATGGTTTTGATCACCGCGTTTGGATCGTTTCACCAACGACCTGTATGGCCACGTTGAATACAATGCGTGCAATTCTTAAGGATGCTCGCATGCGTGAACAGGCGGGTGCTATTCGCTCAACGCTTAAAAGCTTGCACCGGGATGTTGAATTGGTTGTTGAACGTGTCGACAAACTGAATACCCACTTTGGTCAAGCACGCAAAGACTTGGATGGAATTAGCACAGCTGCCGAACGTGCAGGAAAACGTGCGGCGCGTTTGGATAATTTTGACTTTGAAGAATTGACGCCAGAGGAACAAAACAACGTGGTGCCTTTGGCCAATCCTGAGCCTTAATAGGAAAATGAATAGAGACTCATTTGTACTGCAGTTCAAGATCAATCAAACTACGTTTACGCCAAAGCCCACCATTGTATCCGGTTAAGTTACCATCGGCACCAATTACCCTGTGACTTGGAATGAGTATCGAACTTTGGTTTGCGCGATTGGCGCGCACAACTGCACGAGTAGCTGTTGGGCGTCCGATTTTTTGTGCCAGTCCAGCGTAGGTTTGAATTTTTCCCGCTCGAACCGCCATCAGCGCCTGCCAAATTGATTTGGTGAAGGTAGTTCCATGGAGTGCAAGAGGGATGGTGAAAGCCGCCCTTTGACAGTCAAAGTATTCAGTTAGTTCAGCTTTGGTTCGGTCGAGTGGCTCGGTTGTTCCAAACTAATCCCACCGGCTACTTTCTGTAAGCGACTAGGCTCGGCTAGACTTTCGTAAAAGGTACAATTCTCCCTCTTTGGTTTGCGAGCAGGGCAGGTCAAGCGACAAAAGACACCCGTTGAACGCACAACCACAAACACGCGACTATCATAGTTGGGGTCGCGGCCTAAAAGGGCGATCTATAGGCCGTCATTGTCTCACAGGGTAAAAAGCATGGTGACAACTTAACTCTAAAACAAATAAGTACCGACTGAAATCGGGCGGTTATTCAAAATAAAGTCGAGTGCGTCGTTTAGATACGAATAAAGCTCTGCATGATGCGGGGGAGGATACCCTTGAAGCGCAGTGGCGCGTCGCTTACCGCAAGACAAATACAATCTTCATGGATATCCGCCATCGGCGTGTGCTCAAGATCGCTGTCAGCAATGTCGACATCACCACGGGCAAAATACCCATCATCGTCTTGGAAGGCACCCTGCAACACCATCGTCATCTCAAGACCGTGGTGGCCGTGATCTGGCATGGCTGCACCGGCAGGGATCATCAAAAGGCGTGCGCTGGCTTGCTCGGATGTTGGTAAAATGGCTTGTTTTACACCCATGCCAATAGGGCGCCACTTAATTTCGCTCAGGTCACCACCAATGTAGTCTTGCAGCGGGCTTGGCAGTACGGATGGCTTTTTGACGGCCGGTAATTTGGCTATTGGAGCGCCTTGCTCAATCATCGCAACCGTCGCGGCAAAGCTGTCGGGTTGCATCTGACTATTGGGGATATCATGTTCGTCCAACAAGACACCTCCAACGGCGTCGCATGCCGCTAATTGAGCGCGGCAAGTATCACACAACGAAATATGCGTTGCGACCATAAGATTAAAAGCCTCAGGCAAAGTACCGGCTGAGTAGCCCATCAGAATTTCATCCGTCAGGTGATGTTTGATATCTGTGCTCATCATTTTTTCATTTCATCGTTTGGCGTAAGCGCTCGAGGGCTAATCTAATTCGCGATTTGATCGTGCCAAGGGGCAGACCTGTTTTTTTAGCAATCTCGCTGTGGGACAAATCCCCGAAGTACGCCTGTTCTATAAGTTCTCTTTGTGCTGCAGGGAGTGTCGTTAACGCCTTGCTTAGGATCTCAGTT
>JABGTH010000341.1 GCA_018647275.1 Paracoccaceae bacterium | reverse complement strand
TCGATTGTCATGAGACATCCTTTGAGTTAACAGAACTGACGCCTTGTCAACATTTGACAGGCAATCTCTGCTTTCTATTCTGAGTGCATTTGAAACGTGTCGTTTCAAAACATCAATTAACTCTGGGCTTCTGAAATCCTGGAGATATCTCAGTTTAATTGTTTGAAACAACTGAACAAAATTCACGCACACGCGCATTCAGATGCCTCGTGCTACCACCGATGACGGGTGGGCAAAAGGACAAAGCAAAAATGATCGTCTATACCGTTGGCACGTTCGACCTGCTTCATGTTGGCCATCTGGCATTGTTGAAACACTGTAAATCTTTGGGCGATACCTTGGCCGTCGGAGTAGCCTCTGATGAGGTCGTCAACCTGTACAAACCCAACGTTCCGGTTGTCCCATTAGAACAACGGGTTGAGATGCTTGAAGCTCTTAGTTGTGTCGACATTGTGCGCCCCTATCACGCGCTAGAATACGTTTCGGGCTGCATAGCTGTCGGTGCCGATATCTTCGTAATTGGCGAAGATTGGGGCACCAATTCCCACAACCTCGATGTTGATGCCTATCTGAAAGAGATGGGCAAAGAGATCGCGCAGGTGCGTTACAACCCACGCACATCGTCCACAAAAATAAAACAGATGGTTCTGGCACAGTCCCAAGCCAGCAATCGACCACACTAAGACGACCCGTCGGTTTGCGGCCTCTATTCAGCGTCCACCCTCGCCCATTTGTCTCATAAAAGGTGACCCATATGATGGCACTCTACTCCAAGTCAGCGGCGTTCAGCGCGGGCGAGTGTGAGCGTATCATTGCGGCCATCACCGCTGTCCCGTCCAAAGATGCGATGCTTGTTGGCCAGACGAAGAACACGTCTTTGCGCAGAGCAAAACTGGTCTGGGTGGATGACATCGACGGGCTGGGCTGGGTCATGGACCGCCTGATCGAAATTGTCCGAAAATCCAATGTCGACCAATTTGACTTTGACCTGCGCGAGTTCGCCGAGAGCCCTCAGGTCGCAAGTTACAAGGCCTCAGACAGCGGCCATTTTGCTTGGCATTCCGATATTGGCGATGGCCCTGTGGCACGTAAACGCAAGCTCACATTGGTACTACAGCTTAGTTTGCCAAGCTCGTATGAGGGTGGCGATCTAGAGGTTATGCCAGGGGCTCAGGTTTTATCTGCAAGCCGCGCTCAAGGGTGTGTCAGCATTTTTACCAGCTTTGCGCTTCATCAGGTGGTTCCCGTGCAACACGGCGTGCGCCATTCCTTGACGCTTTGGGCACATGGGCCCGCGTTCAGATGACGCGCCCTAAGGATTGCTTTGCATTGGCGCGTTAAAAGTCGTCGAATTCGGGCACATTTCCGATCCGAACAAGAAACGTCGGAGAACTTACCTTGCCCAAACTTGGATCTTCAACAATTATATAGGCATCTGCACCGGCGCAATCTGGCGATTGGCTCGCACGTTCCGCTCGGCTTTCGGCTTCTTGTGCCGTTGAATACTGGAACTGTTTGTCAATTTTTACACCCGCTGGTGCGCCCTTTGCCCCCTTGGCTTCGACATAGGTTTGACAAATGTAATGGGTTTTTGACGTGTCGCCGTTATCGTCTGACATTTGGGCAATCCTTGAAAGAACTTTAGAGATCAATGGCCACTATCCTACATGAATTAAAGAGTCCGTCGCAAATTTCGTAAAAAAGGCTGACGGTTTCCCAAGGTTCAATCTGGTGAGATGACCTTTGGGTGTTTCTTCACCGCTGTGGTTCGCATAAATGACCGGTTTTCCCGCCCCGCAGCCGGTACATCCCATTAGTATTGTCACCTTGCGTTTCACCCAATGCACACTAAGCTTAAGTGATCTAGAAACGACCCAGCCAGCTTGCGATCGGCCCTCAGATTGTATGGTCTCATAAGGAGCGACGATCATCACCGAGTTCACTCAACTGATCTATGCTTCACAACCCTTCGGTTATGATAGTGCAATTCTTGGCGGTATCTTGATTGATGCGCGAAGGTGCAACACGCGGGATGGCATTACAGGAGCACTTGTTTGTCGACATGACCTATACCTGCAATTGCTCGAAGGTCCTTCTGAACAGGTAAGTGCCGCTTATATGCGTATTTCTCGCGATGACCGTCATGCCGGGATTAACAAGCTTGTCAGCCGCCAGGTTACCAACCGCATGTTTGAGGATTGGGCGATGCTTCATGATCCTGCGAAGTCATTGATATGGACGCAGGATGAAATTTCAGAAGGCATACTCGGGCGCATTCCTCAGACTGAAATTGTTGGCATGTTCGAAAGCGTAGCCAAGAATGCTGGACCGGAACACTCCAGATGAACAGCTGCCTAACCAATTGCAGTCGTTGAACCGATTTCAAAGAACGGCAACAAAGTCCGCAGTGTGTGAATTCGACCTCTGATCCCTGCTGCACCCTCCACGAATGGCTGGTTTTCCCGCCGCGCGGCAGCACCGAGCTTTGCGCTGATGCAGCATTCTCCACGCTGCGAGCGCATGCAGCGAGAAACCCAAATTCACAAAGTGGGCTCTCTCGACACCTTTGCTGCACCGGACACGAGTGGCTGCTTCGGGAAATCGCGCCGTTCGCTGCGCGGTGCACGAACTGGTAAGATGCGGACAAACCCGCCTTTTGCTGGTGCAGCTACTGCTGACGCAGCATTTCCTCCCATGTGCAGCAGCCTGCATTTTGCAGCGCAGCGGATTTCACCAAACCGGCCATTCTATGGGGGCAAGACCCGTCGAATCCAAACCTTCCATTCGATGCGCCGGGGATCAACATTCAAGCTTCGGGCTTTGCAACCGATGGCTCGCCGACAGCTTAAATTCGCGGTGTCAGAACAGATGTATTGCAGCACGGGGTTTCGTGGTGTCGCAAATTTTGTCGCGAACTGGCGTTGGTGTCGCGGGGTGAATAGACGCCAAAAGCATTCGTCTCAAACTCGTTTGAGAAATCCAGAGCCGGTGAAAAGATGTTTGAGCGCCGCATACCAGAATGGCTACGACACTCGCCTGCACCGTCGGTGCGAGGCTTTGCGTCGCTTGCCGCGTTCGAAGCTGTGACACGTGGCATTTTGATTTCTGTGTTTCCAATCGCGATGTATGATGCTCTTCAAGATGCCGCTTTGATCAGTTCAATATACTTTTCGATTGGAATCATTTCGCTACTAACGGGTCTTTTAGTTCCCTTTTTGAGCCGGAAGATCCCAAGGCGCTGGATGTATAGCATCGGTGCGTCGGGTTTTGTTGTTGGTGCATTCTTGGCAGTTATTGGCACGCCAGAGATGATCATTCTCGCTCTAGTCTTGAGTTCGTTGGCAACGGTAACAACCTTTGTTTGCTTCAATGCCTATGTCCTAGATTACATCTCTCGGGTTGAGTTGGGGAAATGCGAAACACTCCGAATGTTCTATTCTGCTTTGGGATGGACTGTTGGACCTGTGCTCGGCGTCGTCTTGTGGGGATGGTGGAAACCCGCACCCTTTTTGATCTCAGGCACGTCAGCAATGCTTATGTTAGGCGTGTTCCTTTATTTGCGGATGGGCAACGGTAAGCTGATCACGCGTAGCAAACGTGAACCAACGAACCCGGTGGCTTACCTTGGGCGCTTTTTTCAGCAACCACGCTTGATTGCGGGTTGGCTATTTGCTGTTATCCGCTCCTGCGGCTGGTGGGCTTACGTCGTCTATTTGCCGATATTCGCAGTCGAAAATGGCTTAGGAGATAGCCTAGGTGGGATACTGTTGTCGGTAACGAACGCTGCGCTTTTCTTGTCACCGATAATGCTGCGATGGATGCAGAAACGGTCAGTGCGCTATTCGGTTCAAACAGGGTTTGCCGCCTGCGCAATATTGTTCACGTCCGCCAGTATCGCAGCCGCTGCCCCAACGGCGACGATTGCGTTGCTCTTTGCCGGGAGTTTTTTCCTGATCCTGTTGGATATTTGTGCCGGGCTGCCATTCTTGATGGCGGTCAAACCATCTGAGCGCACTGAGATGTCGGCCGTGTATTCATCATATCGCGATGTATCAGGGATACTAACGCCAGGTGTCGCATGGCTGATCCTGTTGACCGCCCCGATTTCAGGCATCTTCGCAGCTGCGGGGATCGCAAGCTTGCTGGCTTGGGGCATTGCCGGACGCTTACACCCTAGACTGGGTGACGCGCGACTAAAGCCGGTAGCCATATCGACGTTTGAACAGCCCGTGCTAGAGGGTGGTCCTTAGTGATCGCAGGACTCTGATGTGCCAATCTAATTGTTGCTATCATCAGGCTTTGGCCCTAAGGCTTCATCACCGCATGCAAAATAATCAAGTGCTGCGGGTCTTTTCGAACAGTCTCGATAAATGAAGTTGTCTGACCTGATGCTGGATTTTCCAGCCTCAAGATAATCTGATCGACTGTCGTTTTTGTTCGACCCTACGACACAATTGCAAAGATGCTGATAAACGGCACCCGAAGCACGCTTGATCCTCACCCATTGGCAGGATCGGGTCATTCAAATTTATTGCTGCAAGCGTCCAATTTCAGGACGACATGACAACGGCCTTCTTTTTGGGCTGCGCTTTTGAACTCGATTTGTGCCCTCTCGATATCCCTGCGCGGTTCGCGCACGGGGATGCAACATGGGCAAACCGACATGGTGACCAAAGGGTTATGATGTTGTTGGAGCATGACCTGATTTTGGAAAAATACCTGCTGTTCACACCCGGCCCTGTAAATGTGGCCGAGACCCTGCGCGCTGCGATCTGCAAAGAGGATATCTGTCATCGGGAAACCGATTTCGATGACCTTCTTGAGGGCATCGAGCACAAACTGATTTCGCTTTTTCAGATCAGGAAACGGGAACGCTATCGCGCAGTGGTGATCACAGGTTCCGGCACGGCGGCCAACGAGGCGATCTTGTCATCCGTCGTGGGC
>JABGTH010000360.1 GCA_018647275.1 Paracoccaceae bacterium | reverse complement strand
CTTTGGGCGTTGAACGCCTGCCAAGTTGCGATCTGTACGTTACGTTAGAGCCATGCCCGATGTGCGCCGCTGCAATCAGCAACGCCCGTATAGGGCGGCTGTATTACGGCGCGAGCGATCCTAAGTCCGGCGGGATAGAGCAGGGGCCGCGAGTGTTTTCACACACACAATGCCACCACGCGCCAGAGGTTTATGATGGGATTGACGCGGGTGCGTCGGGGGATTTGTTGAAGGCGTTTTTTAAGGGGCGGCGTTGAGGGGCGAGGCTGATATGGATTTCCAGTGAGCCTCGGGGCAATCAACAGAACCTGATCTTGGATTTCGATGCGCATGCTCGCGTGGCCAACCAGATAATGTTCATGGTGGGGTCCTGTTTATTGCGTGGTTGGCCATCCTGTTTAAAAATATAAGGGTGATTAGTCGCTCACTTGATGGACTTCGATTATGTTGCCATCGGGATCGTAAAAGAAGATTTGGTGCCATTCGACGGCCGCAGAGTGTCCATAGTCAGAGTATGGGACGCCTTTTGCTTCAAGATGGTTTTTGAACGCTTCGATGTTATCCGTTCGATAAGCGATGTGGCCTCGTTCAACCGGATTGACGGCGTGACCGGTTTTAAACCCGATGCTCAGGTCCTTTTGCGCGATGTGGGTTTGAATCGCGCCATCAGTGCGAAAGGCCAGCTGGCCTGCATACCCTTTGGTTTTCTCTTGTTTTGGAACGTCGACGGTGACGGGTGGCAGCATCAGAACATCGTTATAAAACGCATCCATTTGGCTGACATTTTCACTGCTAAAGCTGACATGATGTAGGACCAGTTTCATTTCCACACTCCCTTGGCTGTGCAGTCTTAAGTAGTTCATAAACTTCCTGAGGCGTCCATACCCCTGACCCAAGCGAATTCAGGAGTAACCACCCACTTGCGAGGGGGACGTGGGCACGTTAAACCGCGCACAAGCAGATAAGGGATCCCCATGTCGATTGATACAAGCACCGCCGCCCGCGTCGCCAAATTGGCCCGCATTAAAGTTGAAGACGATGCGCTGCCAGCATTGGCCGCTGAGTTTAACAATATTCTCGGCTTTATTGAGCAACTCAATGAGGTGGATGTGGATGGCGTTGAGCCGATGACATCTGTTACCCCGCAGCGCCTTAAGCGCCGTGGGGATGTGGTTTCGGATGGATCGCAGCAGCAAGCTATTTTGAAGAATTCACCTGATGCGCGCGAAGGTTTCTTTGCTGTGCCTAAGGTTATGGAGTGAGCCACGTCTGAATGACGCGCTCAAGCAGCCCTGCGCTGCACCCTGATTTGAGAAAGATGAAAAGATGACAGATCTAAACACACTTGGATTAGCTGAGGCCCGCGACGCACTTCGTGCTGGCTCTACCACGTCTAAAGAATTGACTGAGGCTTGTCTGAAAGCCATCGAGGATGCAGGTGTGCTTAACGCATTTGCCCACCACACCCCTGAGATCGCGATGGAACAGGCGGCAGCGGCCGATGCCCGTATTGCTGTGGGTGATGCCCCTGAGATGTGTGGCCTGCCAATCGGGATCAAAGATTTGTTCTGCACCAAAGGTGTGCCGTCTCAAGCGGGTTCACGTATTTTGGAAGGCTTCTTGCCAGAGTATGAATCAACCGTGTCTGGCAACTTGCTGGGCAGTGGTGCGGTTATGTTGGGTAAACTCAACATGGACGAATTTGCCATGGGTTCCTCTAACGAGACATCCGTTTACGGCAACGCGATCAACCCTTGGAAAGTTGACGAGCGTCAGTTGACCCCAGGTGGATCATCCGGTGGATCTGCGGCAGCTGTTGCGGCTGATCTATGTTTGGCTGCGACTGGGACAGACACCGGTGGTTCTATTCGCCAGCCAGCGGCTTTCACGGGCACTGTAGGCATCAAGCCAACCTATGGCCGTTGTTCACGTTGGGGCGTGGTCGCGTTTGCCTCTTCCCTTGATCAAGCTGGCCCAATGACCAAATCGGTACGCGATGCGGCGATCATGTTGGAAACGATGTGTGGCTACGATCCAAAGGACAGCACCAGCGCTGATTTGGCAGTGCCGAACTTTGAGGCCCTGATGACTGGTGATATTCGCGGCAAGAAAATTGGTCTGCCAAAAGAATACCGCATGGACGGCATGCCCGCTGAGATCGACAAACTATGGGCCGATGGTGCTGATATGTTGCGTGACGCGGGTGCTGAGATTGTTGATATCTCGCTGCCACACACGAAATATGCATTACCAGCGTACTATGTGATTGCGCCTGCTGAGGCATCTTCGAACCTCGCACGTTATGACGGTGTTCGCTACGGTCACCGCGCCACATTGGACGCGGGCGATGGCATCACAGAGATGTACGAGAAAACCCGCGCTGAGGGATTTGGACCAGAGGTGCAGCGCCGCGTAATGATCGGGACATATGTATTGTCTGCTGGTTTTTATGACGCCTATTACAACCGCGCCCGTCGCGTACGCACGTTGATCAAGAAAGACTTTGAAGACGTGTTTGCGACTGGTGTTAATGCAATCCTGACACCTGCAACGCCATCTTCGGCCTTTGGTTTGGGTGAAATGACGGATGTTGATCCGGTGCAAATGTACCTTAATGATGTGTTCACAGTTACTGTGAACATGGCGGGCTTGCCAGGGATTTCCGTTCCAGTTGGTCTTGATTCCAAAGGTTTGCCAATGGGTCTGCAACTGATTGGTCGTCCATGGGAAGAAGGTGATCTGCTGTCTTCCGCCTATGCGCTTGAGAAAGCTGCGGGTTTTGTAGCCAAGCCAACCAAATGGTGGTAAATTGCGCAAAAATTTAGCGCACTTAAGCGAACCAGAGGCAGAGAGTATGACGATCCGATTGATAATGATGGCTTCAGCACTTGGAACTTTGGCTGCTTGCCAACTTGCACTTCCTGAAAGTGGAGCAGGTGCACAGCTTGATGCGCCATTGACGGTTCAGTCGAAGTCACTGCCGTCTAGCAACCAACAAAATCAAGAGATTCAGGCGGTAACGTCAGAGTCTGCGCCTGTTGCTGCAACGGTTTCTAAGCAGACGAATTCTGTTGCTGACGATACTTTGGCGGCGCTGGGCACCAGTGGTTCACTTACTTCCGTTGAACCCGGACGACAGTTGGTGAATGCCAGCCCGTCCAATCCTGCACCAGTTACAGTGAATAATGCGGGCATTTCTGATGAAAATGATTTTGGTGCTGTATCTGGCCGCCAATCTATCGAAAGCGATAAGGCGCGTATTGCTGCCAACCGAGCGCAATACGCGATTGTTCAGCCGACAGCATTGCCAAGCCGCAGTGGTTCTAATCAGCTAAATGTTGTGGCCTATGCACTGGAAACGCAACATCCGCGTGGAACGCAGGTTCACCGTCGTTTAGGTTTTGCATCGGTTGCGAAAACACAACGCAATTGCGCGAAATACAATTCGGCAGATGATGCTCAGCTTGAGTTCTTGACCCGCGGTGGCCCTACCAGAGACCGCCTAGCTTTGGATCCTGATGGTGACGGTTATGCCTGTGATTGGAATCCAGCAAAATATCGCAGGTGATCGATCGAATCGTCTCTTCCAACTTCGGTTCATGGCGTGATGCCCTTCGCCCTTCGCCCTTCGTTGATCGTTTTATATTTCACTGTTTTCAAGACAGCAGAGGCCGGCATTGAACGGCTGTGTGATCCCGCATTTGAAGTTCTGCACATCACGTAGTTTCCAATTTGGGTCAATCTTGATAGCGGCTTAACACTCCAACCCATTGACGAGCGCTCAAACAAAACGCAAAAGGCGATTGCGCGGAAGGCTGGATGGTCGCGGGGTTGGTAACAATCGCGAGGAAAGTCCGGACTCCACAAAGCAATGGTGCCGGGTAACGCCCGGCGGGGGTAACCCTAGGGAAAGCGCCACAGAAAATAGACCGCCTGTGTGCGGATCGGGCAACCGATATTACACGCAGGTAAGGGTGAAACGGTGGGGTAAGAGCCCACCGCGGGACGGGCAACCGGACTGGCAAGGCAAGCCCCACCAGGAGCAATGCCAAATAGGGACCGCGTGCGACGCAAGTCGCGGGGCTGCTTTTGCCCCAGCAGGTCCGGGTTGGCAGCTAGAGGTGCGCAGGTAACTGCGTGCTAAGATGAATGACTATCTCGGGTGTGGTAACGCATCTAGACAAAATCCGGCTTACAGGCCTTCCGCGCATATCTACATTTTTTGTCATTTAGGGCCCGAAAGGGCTGCGAATCCGATGATGTGAAATGATCAGCTTTGGCAGTGTATCGCTGTTGGAAATGTAGTACCGAAGCCTTGTGTGCAGTGTTTTTTACAGCATCGTGGTTTTTTTTCTGCTGCTGACCGATGATCTTCCTGCTTTTGCGGTTGACTCGGATGGCGGGCGAGGTAGAAGCCATAATCTAAGAATTCACGCGCGGTTCCGCTTTTTCAGGAACCTACGCAGCAGGAGAAGTAACATGGCTAAGCCAACCACGATTAAAATCCGTTTGAACTCGTCCGCGGGCACTGGCCACTTCTATGTGACCAAAAAGAATGCACGTACAATGACTGAAAAAATGGTCGCACGTAAGTATGACCCAGTTGCACGTAAGCACGTTGAGTACAAAGAAGGAAAAATCAAGTAAGATTTTTTCTGACTACGTATACAAAGGCCGCGCATTTATCGCGGCCTTTTGCGTTTTGGGACTTATTGTGAGTTGGGTTCTTCCGAAGGTTAATACTCGAAGCCAGAGTAGCCGTTCTTTTGATTTACAGCTTCTGGCTTGTTGACGAATTTGTCCCAGACCCCGCTCGGCCGCCAGATGCCGTCCATCCTAGTAAGCGCCCGTTGTCTGTCACCGCCTAATCCCTCAAGCGCGTAACGGTAAAAGAATGCTGTGACGAGGACGTTGTAGATTCAGTGCACGTGGATCGATTTCCCGTTGAGCCGCTCAAGTGCTGTGCAAAACGCGTCAAAGTCCGCTTGGGCAGGGTTGTTGAAATCTACGGGAATATAGATATCGTTGATGGCGAGGACCGCTAAACATTACGCCTCATCATCCAATGCGCCGTCATTGCTATGGGGGGCAAGATTGATGACATCCCCCACGCCAAGTGTCTTGATCACCGCGGATTGAGCCTCTGTCGGTTGGCCCCATAGGGTGGTGATGGCGTCAATGCGCCGCCAATTGATCACACCGGTTGGGTCAGTCTTATCATTCCCAGTCGACCAGGTCCTCAAATGTTGCGTGCGGCGGATAAGTCAAATCTCTCGCGAGCAGGCGGGGTTTACGGTTTAGCGATCGGAAGGCGCTGTGTCTTTGTCGAGTGCTGCAAAAGCCATCAACTCTTCGCGCGTGTACTTAGTGTATACGCGCAACTGACTTGGGCGTTGATGTAGCCGGCTAACCCCATCTCGACGTGCTTTTAGGGGGCGTATGGGGCGCGGAACAAAGCCTCCACCGCAATTGGGGCAGACGTTACTGAGGACGTTGTTCACGCAGTTTGCGCAGAACGTGCACTCATAGGTACAGATCATGGCATTGGCAGCTTTTGGTTGCAGATCGCAATCACAGCACTCGCAGTTTGGTCTTAGCTCCAGCATCGTCTTCTCCTGCCGTTAAATGAAAAAGGGCCACCCAATTGGGCGGCCCTGATTACATCAAATGGTGTTGATGTTTATTCTTGTTGGCCCATGAACATCAGCAAGAACTGGAACATGTTCAAGAACGAGATGTACAATGACAACGCGCCGTCTGAAGCTGCTTTGTCCAACCATTCTTGGTCACCGTGGTGAGCATGTGCAACGTATGTGCGTTTGATGTCTTGTGTGTAGTAAGCTGTTAGGCCTGCAAAGATCAAAACACCGATCGCTGAGATCGCCATCATCATTACAGAAGACTGCAAGAAGATGTTGATAACCATTGCAACAAGTAGACCGATCACACCCATCATCAGGAATGTACCCATGCCAGACAGGTCTTTCTTCGTGGTGTAACCATAAAGGCTAAGACCAGCGAAGGCGATTGCTGTGACCAGGAACGTTTGTGTGATGGAATACGGTGTGTAAACCAAAAAGATTGAGCTCATTGAGACGCCCATAACGGCGGCAAAGATGAAGAAACCCAATTGAACAGCAGCAGCCGAACCGCGGCTCATCAATGCGCCCCAGCCAAAGAAGATAAAGGCCAGTGGTGCGAACATGACAACGAAGCGCAATGGTGAAGTGTACAGCAGGCTGCCCAAACCGGTCAGGTAAGAACCCTCACGCAGCGCATATACAGCGCCT
>JABGTH010000375.1 GCA_018647275.1 Paracoccaceae bacterium | reverse complement strand
TTGGGTTACTCCGCCACTTTCGTTCATCATTGCGCCAGCACCTTTTGCAACGGCAACGCCAATGGCTACTTTGGCCAATGTGCTCATCGAACTCATTTGATCACTCTCCGATAAATACCAGAATTACTCTGGAGTAGTTTGACAAGTTTGTTGGGGTTTGCACGCCCTGCATTGACATCACAGTGTTTGCGCGTCCTTGTGCTCCGATGAAACGCAAAACACATATAGATACCTTTGGGGCGATTTCATTATCGCTTTTTGCGCTGCATTTGGCCTTCAATCAGGTTGTAATCAAAGTGACGGCAGGAGGGTTTGAACCCGTCTTTGGCGCAGGTATCCGATCGTTAGGCGCGATGCTGTTTCTGATGGTTTGGATGTCTTGGAGAGGGGTCGGGATTGTACTCCCGCGCGAGGCTTTGACGGGTGGAATTGTTGCGGGGCTGTTTTTTACGTTTGAATTTATGTGTCTGTTTACGGCACTAGATCTGACCACGGTATCACGCACGTCGATCATATTTTATTCTATGCCCATTTGGCTGGCCTTGTTCGCGCATGTTCTATTGCCGGGCGAGCGCTTGTCTGGTCTGCGGGCGCTTGGCCTTGGCCTTGCTATGTTGGGGGTGGCTTTGGCGGTTTTAGACCGTAGTTCAGGACAAGTTTCGCTTTTGGGCGATCTACTGGCCCTCGGCGCGGCGCTTAGTTGGGCAGGAATAGTTTTATGCGTACGTGTAACGCCATTGTCTGAGGTTCCTACTGAGCAGCAATTGATCTGGCAATTAATTGTGTCAGCGCCGTTGTTGTTGTTAGCATCGCCATTCTTTGGAGGCTTTATCCGTGAACTAGAAGTTATTCATATCGCGGGTATGTTGTTCCAAATCATTGCTGTTGCCAGCTTTGGTTTTTTGATCTGGTTTGCGCTGATGAAAATGTACCCTGCATCTTCCGTTGCTTCGTTTAGCTTTTTATCGCCGGTTTTTTCCGTGATCTTGGGGTGGTTGCTTTTGGATGAGCAGATTGGCTTTCAAATCTGGTTGGCGCTTGGCTTGGTTTCTAGCGGCATCTTCTTGATCAATCGTCGTTAAGTTCCACAAAAAGTAGCTGGAACAATCTCTGCCGTTGAGGGCGCGCGGTGCAAATTACTGTCCGTTGTCTCGAAGGGGGTCGCCAGCGCGGTATTCAATCGCTTAAATGGAGCCAAATCACCGGTGACGGCGGCTTGGATCATTTCCTCAATCCTATGATTGCGTGGAATGATAACAGGGTTCGCAGTTGCCATCGTCGCCGTTGGCTCTTTTTCTTGCGTCAGGCGTTCCCGCCACGAAACAGCCCATGCATTAAAGGAGTCGCGATCTATAAACTGGTCATGAGCAGTATCAGTCCTTAGAGCTGCAAAGGTGTTGGTGTAATCAGAACCGTCTTTCTCCATCATTCGAAGTAAGTCTTCAATCATTGCATGATCCGCTGGTGAAGCGTCAGCGATGCCGAGCTTTGCACCAAATCTCTTTAGCCATTCGGCCTCAAGTTGTGATGGCATTGCATGAACAATCGCTGTCGCTTCTTCAACGGCAGCTTCTTTGTTGGTTGCCAGCTGTAAGAGCGAAGTCGCCAGTTGCGCCATGTTCCAGACGGCAATGTCAGGCTGATTGGCGAAGGCATAGCGTGAACCGCGATCAATCGAACTGAACACACGCCGCTCAGCATATGCGTCCATAAATGCGCAGGGGCCGTAATCGATTGTCTCACCACTTATTGAGCAGTTGTCAGTGTTCATGACGCCGTGAATAAAACCTACAGACATCCACGCCGCTATCAATTTAGCTTGGGCGGCACAGACCGCGCGCAGTAAATCCATCGGGCCAGTGGCATCAGGGTAATGGCGTTGAATGGCATAGTCCGTCAGCGTTTGGAGGTTTTCAAGTTGACCGCGATGGGCAAAAACCTGAAATGTACCAACCCGCAAATGGCTCCTTGCTACACGCGTTAACACAGCGCCGGGAAACGCAGCCTCGCGGAATACAGGTTCGCCTGTTTGCACAGCTGCCAGAGCACGTGTCGTGGGAATGGCAAGAGCGTGCATGGCCTCGGACACGACGTATTCTCGTAATACTGGGCCAAGCCACGCACGACCATCACCATTGCGACTGTATGGTGTAGGCCCAGAGCCTTTTAACTGGATGTCACGGCGCACACCATCAGTGCCAACGACCTCACCCATCAAGACTGCACGGCCATCTCCCAATTGCGGATTATAATTTCCAAATTGGTGGCCGGCATACAGCTGAGCGAGGGGTGCGGCACCCGTTGGGACAGCATTGCCCGCAAAGGTCTGTGTCATTTCATCGATATCACCACCATTAATACCAAGCAGATTTGCCAGGTCTTTATTGAAAGCGATCAAGGAGGGCGCTTTTACAGGCGTTGGATTTTGAGATGAAAAAAAGCCCTCAGGTAGTCCTGCATAAGTGTTATCAAATGGAATATTAAGCGGCATGAGCAAACCTTGTGGCTAAGTTAGAATTTGCGGGTCATCACATGGTGGTTTTCACGCACAGCAAAGCCGACACGGGTGAAAAGTCGTCTGTTGGTGTCGTCGACATTGTTGAGTTGAAGATGCAATGCAACCAATCCGGCGTCGCCCAGGGCTTTGGGCAGCTTTTGCAATGTTTCTGTTGCTACACCACGCCCACGTACGCCAGAGCGTACGTAGAACTCATTGATAGTTCCGTCCATTCCACCTAGCTCCAAAGACCACCCAAAGGTGATGATGATGTAGCCGATGGGGGACCGCGGCGGGCCAATCAGATAGGCAATGCCATGCGGTATGCCCTCAAGCAGTGGGGCCACGCCCGCAAGGCGCGCTTCGTCCGATAAGGTAATGCCAGCTGCCGCATGATATGAGGTGACCAAGGCAAACAGCTTTTCAAGATGCTCGGGTCTGCCAAGCGTAAGAACAGCGCTCACAGGCGACCAATCCGTTCAACCAAGAGTGCAAAGAACCCGTCAGCGTCCAAATCGCCAATGAATGTCGCGTTGGCTGGGCGATCTGTAACACCCCACCAATCGGCCACTGTCATTCCGCGGGTCAAGTCGGATCGGGTTTCGATTTCTACGTTAATACGGCGTCCTGAAAATAATTCGGGGGCTATCAAATAGGCAGTGACGCAAGGGTCATGCAAAGGTGCTCCGTTTGAGCCGTATTTTTCTTTGTCGAAGCGTTCGAAAAAATCGGTCATTTGCGCCACCGCAATACCTGATGGGGTTCCAAGGTCGCGGAAGGCGTCGTTACGCGGCTGAGTGACCAGTGCCTTGTGCGTAACATCAAGCGGCATCACAACAATATCGACACCACTTTTAAACGTAATTTCAGCAGCTTCTGGGTCGACGTAGATGTTGAATTCTGCAGTAGGTGTAATATTTCCAACCTCAAAATATGCCCCACCCATTAGAACGATCTGTTGCACACGCTCTATAACGTCAGGGGCTTTTTCAAAAACCGTAGCTATGTTTGTCAGAGGGCCCAGCACGCACAAGGTGACAGTTTCCGCATCCTCGCGGCGCAGCGTTTCTATTACGAAGTCAACAGCGTGCTGATCTTGCAATGGCATTGTAGGATCAGGCAAACTTGGGCCATCCAACCCTGTTTTTCCGTGGACATGTTCCGCAGTCACAAGCTGACGTCCCAATGGCCGGTCACAACCTGCAAAAACCGGTACATCCGTTTTGCCCGCAAGTTCGCACACGATCCGAGCGTTCTTTTGGGTCAATTCAAGCGGTACATTGCCTGCAACAGCAGTGATACCAAGAACGTCCATGTCTTCAGGGCTGGAGAGTGCCAAAAGAATAGCAACAGCATCGTCCTGTCCGGGGTCCGTATCGATAATGATCTTACGTGGAGGCATGTCAGGATCCGTGGGTTAAGTTGGTTCAATTCAATGAATAGATAAGCGGTTCAAGCAGATAAGTTAAGGAAAGAAGTCATCGCTTACTTCGTTGTGCCGCTTTTCCGCTCATCAACCTTGACGGCGTCCCAAAGGGCATCCATTTCAGCAAGGTCACTTTGAGCGGGTGTTTTGCCAATCTCGGCCAATTTGGCTTCGACACCTTCAAAACGCCTTGTGAATTTGGCGTTTGCAGCGCGCAACGCTTCTTCGGGCTCGATCTTGAGGTGGCGCGCTAGGTTGGCCATAACGAACATCAAATCGCCAAACTCTTCAGTCATTTCTTCGTGGGTTAGCTCGTCACGTGCCTCTACCAGTTCAGTAGCCTCTTCTTGGATTTTATCGATAACTTGATCAGTGCTTGGCCAATCAAAACCGACGCGCGCTGCGCGGTTTTGCAGTTTGTAGGCGCGAAGGAGGGATGGCAGGCCAACCGCAACGCCGTCCAATGCGCCGCCTTGCTTTTTGCCGGCACGCTCGGCCGCTTTAATGGCTTCCCAATCGCGCGTTTGCTGTTCTGCGGACTTGTCGCGGGATTCATCGCCAAACACATG
>JABGTH010000368.1 GCA_018647275.1 Paracoccaceae bacterium | reverse complement strand
TAAAACTGGATATTCACGTCCACACACTATTCACTGTGGTCCAGAAGGAATCTATGTTTCTACTCTTGGTGGAGGAGGAAAGGATGGTACAGATGGACCTCCAGGAATCTTTATTATGGATTGTGAAACTTTTGATATTCTTGGTAGATATGAAATGGACCGTGGAGCTCAGGACAAAGGTTATGATTTCTGGTGGAATCTACCCCGTGATTATATGGTAAGCTCAGAATGGGGTCTTCCACCGCAATATGAAAACGGCGTCGTACCAGAGGACCTTCTATCCAACAAATACGGTCATTCGATCCACTTCTGGAATTTGCGTGCGCGCAGGAATATCCAAACTATCGACTTTGGTGAAAACTACCAGATGGCACTGGAAATTCGCCCTGCGCATGATCCGACCAAGTCTTATGGCTTCTGCGGTGTTGTGGTGGACACGACCAATCTACAAGGTGCAATCTTTACGTGGTGGCGTGACGATGATGGCAAATGGCAATCTAAGAAGACCATCACCATAGACCCACGGCCTGAAGATCCAGACAACCTGCCAGACTTGCTAAAAGGTTTTGGGGCTGTGCCACCTTTGGTTACCGACATCGACCTCAGCCTTGATGACAAGTATCTCTACGTTGCGTGCTGGGGTCTCGGGGAGATGCACCAATATGATGTATCCGATCCGATGAACCCTGTTCTGAATGGTAAGGTCGAACTCGGTGGTATCGCAACAGAGCACAAGCATCCCAATGGCAAAGAAGTCATTTACGGACCTCAGATGGTTGAGATCAGCCGTGATGGAAAACGCGTCTACTGGACCAATTCGCTTTATTCTTCTTGGGATAATCAGTTTTATCCGCATCAAGAAGGCGGTCAGATGGTGATGGCGAATGTGGGCGAGGATGGCAGTTTCGCGCTGGATCCCGATTTCTACATCGACTTCCCAGAAAACATGCGCGCGCATCAGATCCGCTTGGAAGGTGGCGACTGCTCGACTGACAGTTTCTGCTACCCGTCTGCATAACTTATGATAGAGACGATGAGTGTGACGGCCCTTTGGTGGGCCGTCATCCTTTCAGGGCTGTATCACGGCATTAACCCAGGCATGGGATGGCCGCTTGCGGTTTCCGCCGCTCTGTTCGAGCGCAAGAAAAGCGCGATGCTGAAAGCGTTGGCCATGCTGGCCGTGGGGCATTTCATCGCGATGATCGTGATTTTGCTGCCCTTTTCGATGATGGTCTTCCTGATCGAACGCGAAACTGAAGTTCGTATTGGTGCAGGTGCCGTGGTCATCGCCATGGGTATTTACCTTCTCATCAATCGCAAACATCCTAAAATTCTGGCGCGTGTTCACCCTACGAAATTAGTGCTTTGGTCGTTTCTCGCTGCAACCGCGCATGGAGCAGGGCTGATGCTCGTGCCGATCTACCTAGGCATTTGCGGATTGCTCGACGCGGGCGGGGTTGCACAAACAGGCCATGCAGCCGCACAAGAACTGATGTCCAACGATATCCTGATCGCGTTCAAAGTCGCTGCAATACATACAGCTTCAATGACACTTGCTGGAGCATTTATCGCAGCATTCGTCTATTTTTGGTTCGGGCTGAAGTTCATTTCGAAAAGCTGGTTCAATCTGGACATCGCATGGGCCATCAGTCTCATTCTCGTTGGCGCTTTCGGAATCTACTCTGCCTATTTTGGCCGTCATTAGACTTTGGAAATTATTCAGTCGTAAGATGTCAAAAACTAAATCAGAAGATGGAGGTGGTCACTTACGAATCCACGCAGCGGTGGCCTATCTGTTACGCCACCAAACGTCAGCATTCGAGTTACATCAAATTGAGTATACTTAAAGTGGATTAGTGACTTCACAAATAATAGAAGATTGTCTTTGCACTGCGGTTTGATGTCCACTCTTGCAAAGCGTACCGCAGTGTTCAAACGTTAAGACGAACAACTGAAGACGGGCACTTTCTTCACTCGTCATTCAATCGGTATTTTCGTTTTTCACAGATCAGCGCCTGCTTTTTGGAAGTTCGCAACAAGATTTCCATACGATTTGACCTTCCTCAAATCCATTCCAGCCCGCCTCAAATCGTAAGGTATTCATAAGCCAGTGCCTTCGTAATTGAATCCACCTGATCGTCATTGCGCCCTGTTGGAAAGGTAAGGATTTCAGCTTTTAGCTCAGATAACCACGGCGCTGACCTTGGAAACAAAACGCGGCTGCTTTGGGATACTGGTGTTTGAATATGAGCGCGTATTTCTTTGGATTGAGTGGGCTGGATTTTAACCTCATTGAGGCCTTCATGCCTGAGAACCTCAATCAAACCGGTGCCGACACCAGCGTCTTCAATCAAAATTACCGACGGGTCATATTCGATGGCCTTTTCTGTCACTTTTGCCCGCAGTGCCGTGTAGGTCAGCTTCTCGCGGCAGACGTCCAGTAGATCATAAAACCCATCCTTGAAGAGCCATGTTTTTCCAATAGACCAATTGTTTTGTGGATCTATTTTCGACGCTGTATCCCAGCTTTGATAGATGCACTTTTCTGCGGTGATGTCTGGCAGGCGATCATAGTATGCAAACCAATTGCGCTTGACCATTTTGCCATCTGGCGGAACTGGTTGCTGTTGGTATTGAGCTTCGAACGCTTCAGATCCAATGTTGAACTTGAGTTCATCTAGAACAGTTTGGTTTTCACGCTTTGGATGCAGCAAATCACACTGCGCCTGTGCTTCGAACACCGATGATAAATCGTTAACGAAATGTAGCTAGTCCTTATATTTTACCGGCTAGCTCGGGTCACTGTAGCGATACCACTTCTGAATTTATTTTAAACCTAAATTATTCTTACTTGAAATTTATTCACCTCCTTCGTACGGTTACGATAAGAATAGTCTGAAGAAAGGTATTGTATGCGCGTTGCGTGTCTCGGCGGTGGGCCAGCTGGCCTCTACTTTGCGATTTCCACGAAGTTGCGTAACCCAGAGATTGAAATTGTCGTTTTTGAGCGGAACAAGCCTGATGATACATTTGGTTGGGGCGTCGTTCTGTCTGACGAAACTCTGACCAACCTTGCGGCGAATGACCCTATCAGTGCCAAAGAAATTCGTGCAAACTTTGCTTACTGGGATGATGTGGCGCTTCATCATCAAGGGCAAAAGCTTGTGTCTTCAGGTCATGGCTTTTGCGGCATTGGGCGTAAGAAGCTATTGCAGGTTCTGCACAGCCGCGCACAAGAACTCGGCGTTGATCTAAGGTTTGAAACGGACGCAGGCGCTGCATCTGATTTGAAGGATGACTTTGACGTTGTTGTCGCCTCCGACGGATTGAATTCTCGAACGCGCGCCGAATTTTCCGAGACATTCCAGCCCGACATCGACATGCGCTTGTGTCAGTTCGTGTGGCTTGGCACGCATCAAAAATTTGATGATGCCTTTACGTTTATCTTTGAAGAAACAGACAAGGGCTGGATTTGGGCGCATGCTTATCAGTTTGATGATGAGACTGCGACTTTTATCGTTGAATGCGGACAAGAGACATATGATGCGTATGGTTTTGCCGATATGGATCAGCAGGCGAGTATTGCGGTATGTGAAGAGATTTTCAAAGAACACCTTGGCGGTCATGCGCTGATGACCAATGCAAACCACGTTCGTGGCTCGGCTTGGATACAGTTCCCGCGCGTGTTGTGTGAAAAATGGAGCCACGAGAATGTAGTCCTGCTCGGAGATGCTTCTGCCACAGCGCATTTCTCGATCGGGTCGGGAACAAAGCTGGCGTTAGAGAGCGCTATCGCCTTAGCGGCTGAAATCACCTCTACTTCTGATTTGCCGACTGCTTTTGCGCAATACGAGGAAAGCCGTCGCCTAGAGGTCCTGCGCTTGCAATCTGCTGCGCGTAATTCGGTCGAGTGGTTCGAGGACGTAGAGCGTTACTTGCATCTGGATCCGGTTCAGTTGAACTATTCCATGTTGACGCGCTCTCAAAGGATCAGTCACGAAAATCTGCGTGAACGGGATGCAGAATGGCTTGGCAGTGCAGAAAAATGGTTCATGGAACAAGCAGGTGCCGATGCAAATGGCCCTGCGCGCGCGCCGATGTTTGCGCCGTTTAAGCTGCGGGATATGCGTTTGAAAAACCGCATCGTGGTGTCGCCTATGGCGCAATATAAAGCCGTCGGTGGCGCGCCAACGGATTGGCATTTGATCCACTACGGTGAACGAGCGAAAGGCGGCGCAGGGTTGGTTTACACAGAGATGACATGTGTGTCTGCGGATGGGCGGATAACGCCCGGTTGTCCCGGACTTTATGCGCCAGAGCACGAAGCAGAATGGACGCGCTTGAACACATTTGTGCATCGCGAAACTGAAGCGATGATCTGTTGCCAAATCGGCCATGCTGGCCGTAAAGGATCGACGCGGATTGGTTGGGAGGGGATGGATCAGCCTCTGGTTTCTGACAATTGGCCGCTTTTGTC
>JABGTH010000261.1 GCA_018647275.1 Paracoccaceae bacterium | reverse complement strand
CGGCATAATGAAGTAGATAAACAAGGGGCAGAGCAACTGCTTTGCCCCCTTAAACTGTTGACTCTATTCCCACCACCGCCTACATCCTCATCAACATCCGGAAGCATAAACCCTTCCGGTCCTTGTTATATCAAGGATCGCCCTCCGTCAGCGCGTCGCGCCCACGGGGGCAAAACTGTTTTGTTTTGTCCCCGTCTCAATGAGCTGACTTAGGTATTTTGTATTGCGCATCGTGATGATGCAATCGTCACCACCCCTTCCTATCTAGGGGTTAACAGTAATCGGGCAAAGGAGCCTTGGCATGTTTGAAAATTTATCCGACCGCCTTTCCGGCGTCTTTGACCGACTGACAAAACAAGGTGCGCTGTCTGACGAAGATGTCAAAACAGCCCTGCGCGAGGTACGTGTTGCTCTACTTGAGGCCGACGTTTCCCTTCCTGTCGCGACCAATTTTGTAAAAGCTGTTCAAGACAAGGCTACAGGCCAAGCGGTCACAAAATCCGTGACGCCGGGCCAACAAGTCGTCAAGATTGTGCACGATGCATTGATCGACACCCTTAAGGGTGAAGGCGAACCAGGCCACCTAAAGATTGATAGCCCCCCTGCCCCGATCTTGATGGTTGGTTTACAAGGTTCAGGTAAGACAACAACAACCGCAAAGCTGGCGAAACGTCTAAAAGAGCGCGAGGGCAAAAAGGTCCTTATGGCCTCTCTGGACGTGAACCGTCCGGCCGCGATGGAACAGCTGCAAATTTTGGGCGTTCAAATTGGCGTGGACACATTGCCAATCGTCAAAGGCGAAGATCCCGTATCCATAGCCAAGCGCGCCAAGACCCAAGCGAACATGGGCGGTTACGACGTCTATATGCTCGACACTGCGGGCCGCTTGTCCATCGACGAAGAGTTGATGCAGCAGGTCGAAGCCGTTCGCGACGTGTCCAACCCACGCGAGACATTGCTGGTTGTCGATGGCCTAACAGGCCAAGACGCGGTGCAAACCGCAGAAAACTTTGACCAACGTATCGGCATTACTGGCGTTGCCCTCACCCGTATGGATGGTGATGGTCGCGGCGGTGCTGCGTTGTCCATGCGTGCCGTCACTGGCAAGCCAATCAAATTCGTCGGTCTTGGCGAAAAGATGGACGCGCTTGAAACGTTCGAACCTGAACGCGTCGCTGGCCGTATCCTTGGCATGGGTGACATCGTTGCCCTAGTTGAAAAAGCCCAAGACACGATCGAGGCCGAACAAGCCGAGCGCATGATGAAGCGCATGGCCAAAGGTCAGTTTAATATGAACGACCTTAAGATGCAGCTTGAGCAAATGATTCAAATGGGCGGCATGCAAGGCATGATGGGCATGATGCCCGGCATGGGCAAAATGGCAAAGCAGGTCGAAAAGGCCGGTTTTGACGACAAGGTGCTGAAACAACAAATCGCCTTGATCCAGTCCATGACAAAAAAAGAACGCGCCAACCCTGCCCTTCTTCAGGCCTCCCGCAAAAAGCGGATCGCCAAAGGTGCCGGCATGCAGGTGTCTGATCTGAACAAACTTGTGAAGATGCAGCGCCAGATGTCCGACATGATGAAGAAGATGGGCAAAATGGGCAAAGGTGGCATGCTAAAACAAGCCATGAAGGGTATGATGGGCGGCGGCGGCGCTAGCGGCGGAATGCCTGCTGGCATGGACCCGTCCCAAATGGACCCCGCAGCACTTGAAGTAGCGGCCAAGCAACTTGGCGGCAAGATGCCCGGCCTTGGTGGTCTCGGCGGAATGGGCGGCGGCATGGGTCTGCCATCCGGTCTGTCCGGTTTCGGGAAAAAGAAATGATCACCTGTACGCTAACATATAAGATCGACCCAGCTCAGCTGGAGGCGTTTGAGACCTATTCAAAAGCGTGGATCTATTTGGTCAACAAAATGGGCGGCACACACCACGGCTATTTCTTGCCTCATGAAGGCGCGAACAACAAAGCCTGGTGCATGTTTTCTTTTTCATCGCTTGCGGCATATGAAGATTATCGCACACGCATGGACGCTG
The DNA here is from genome assembly GCA_018647275.1 of Paracoccaceae bacterium. Taxonomy (GTDB): domain Bacteria; phylum Pseudomonadota; class Alphaproteobacteria; order Rhodobacterales; family Rhodobacteraceae; genus Ascidiaceihabitans. The sequence continues at coordinate 1,619 of JABGTH010000261.1, read as the reverse complement.
ACGCTGAATGTCAGGCCGCCTATGATTATGCAGTGAAGACAAAGTGCATCCTTTCCTATGATCGCACCTTCACCCGTCCACTATTGGATGGCGCAAGCCCCGCTGAATTGGGGCTTATCTAATGTTTGCATATGTACAGTCCACCTACGCAATACCGACATTATACCGACGTAATACCGACGTTGTATTTTCAGCATTTGGAGGCCGTTATGTCTGACGCAGTCACCCGTGCCGCAGAGGTCCTAAAGGGCCACCGCGAGAGCATTGATCGCCTTGATGCGATCATGATCTATACTCTTGGCGAGCGTTTCAAACACACGCAAGCTGTGGGCAAACTCAAAGCTAAACACGACCTTCCCCCGTCCGATCCCGCCCGCGAGGCAACACAGATCGCACGACTAGAAGATTTGGCCAATCGGGCCGACTTGGACCCCGATTTTGCCAAGAAGTTACTCAACTTCATCATCGCTGAAGTTATTCAGCATCACAAAACACATCAAGAATAAACCCAGAGGAAACAACAACATGTCTATGAAAATCCGTTTGGCCCGTGGTGGCTCTAAGAAACGCCCATTTTACCGCATCGTAGCTGCTGACAGCCGCATGCCACGCGATGGTCGCTTCATCGAAAAATTGGGCACATACAACCCACTTTTGGCTAAAGACAGCGAAGAGCGCGTGAAAATGAACATGGAACGCGTTCAGTACTGGTTGGGCCAAGGCGCACAGCCAACTGACCGTATCGCACGTATGTTAGAAGCTGCTGGCGTTGTTCCAAAAACAGAGCGCAACAACCCTAAGAAGGGTGCTCCACACAAGAAAGCCGTTGAGCGCGCAGAAGAAAAAGCAGCTAAAGCAGAAGCAGCAGCTGAAGCAGCAGCAGCACCTGTTGAAGCACCAGCAGAAGAAGCTCCTGCTGAAGAAGCAGCAGCAGAATAAGACCGGTAATGGAAGCGTTCTCGGACAGCTTCCGAACCGATCTATCGCAGCTGATGCGATGGCGGCGCGACGTGCGCCGCTTTCGCAGCGATCCGGTGGACGAGGCGTTGCTGATGCAATGCCTCGACACCTTCCGCCTCGCCCCCTCCGTGGGCCTTTCGGAACCTTGGCGCATTGTGCGGGTTATATCCCCAGAGCTTCGCCAGAAATCTATCGAAAATTACCAAACCGCCAACGCTACTGCCCTTGAAGGGTATGACGGTGAAAAAGCTGCTATGTATTCGGGATTAAAACTATCCGGTATGTCCGAAGCCCCTGAACACATTGCAATTTTCTGCGATGATAGCACCACCAAAGGCTCCGGCCTTGGCGCGACGACTATGCCAGAAATGCGCCGCTATTCTGTTGTGGGTGCGATCAATCTGATGTGGATACATGCCCGCGCCCATGGTTTAGGTATGGGGTGGGTCTCCATTCTGGATGCCCCAAAACTATGCGCAGACCTGGACATCCCTCAAGATTGGTCCCTTATCGCTTACTTGTGTATCGGTTGGCCCGAAGCCAACTCTACCACACCCGAATTAGAAACCGCTGGCTGGGAAACGCGCTGCGCGGCCCTGCCCATAGAAACCCATTGAGGTCCCAATGTTCAGATTGATGCGCTTGATAATCTTTGTTCT
>JABGTH010000115.1 GCA_018647275.1 Paracoccaceae bacterium | reverse complement strand
CTGATGGTAATGAGCACCACAAATTTACGGATCGTTTCGCAGGCTGCGGCAGGTGGTGCACCGGGTGTTGAGGCATCGATGTTGAAGGTTAAAGGAACAATTATCCGTCAAGAGATTAACGATCTCGCGAGGCGTGCTGTGGGTCCATACGCTATGCCATTCGTTTCTGAAGCGGTGGAGGGCAGCAATGAACCCTTACCTGATCCACATGATGCTGGACCTGTTGCAGCGCAGTATTTTAATAATCGTAAAATCTCGATTTTTGGTGGCTCCAATGAAATTCAGCGCGGGATCATCGCCAAAGTAAAGATGGGTGTCTGATCTATGAATTTTGATCTGACTGATGAACACCAAATGCTTCAAGATTCGCTGCGCCGTTTTTTGAAATACTCCTGCAATTCTGAAACGCGTAACGAGGTTTTGAATTCTGAAACCGGCATTACATCAGACCTTTGGCACGCGATGGCGGAGATGGGAGTGATCGGGGCGTTTTTCACTGAAGAACAGGGTGGGTTTGGCGGAACTGGAGCTGACATCGCATTGATCTTTGAGGAATTGGGGCGCGCGAATGTTGTGAGCCCGTTTCTGGACAGTGCGCTTTTATCAGGTCGTATTTTGGCCGCGGCTGGTGAATTGGACCGTGTAGCAGACCTTATCGGTGGGACCCTTCAGTTGGCTTTGGCCCACGGCGAACCAACGAGCCGGTACGACTTGAACTATGTGCGAACAACTGCGGTGAATGGCATTCTGAACGGACGCAAAGCCGTGGTTATGAACGCGCAGGCTTCGGATGTTTTGATTGTATCCGCCCGCACTAGTGGCGAGGTCTCAGATGAAGACGGTATTTCATTTTACTTTGTTGAAAAGAATGCTGCCGGATTAACGATACAGGATTACGCATTGATTGCAGGTGGTCATGCCGGAGAAGTAACGCTCGACAACGTTGAAGGTTCTTTGATTGGCGAAGAAGGTAAAGGTTTTGCCTTGTTGAAAGACGCTTATGCCATTGCGACGGTGGCGCAGTGTGCAGAAACCCTCGGCGCGATGACCACGGCGACTGAACTGACTCAAGAGTATCTTGTGACCAGACAGCAATTTGGACGCCCTATTGCGACCTTCCAAGCATTGGCGCATCGCATGGCCGACATGTTGATTGAAATGGAACAGGCGCGTTCTGCAGTTATTCGCGCAGCGGGTTGTTTTGAAAGCGATGAGCGCACCCGTGATATCAATATCCACGCGGCCAAAAATCTGATGGGGCGGGCAGGGCGATTGATATCTGAAGAGTCCATTCAGATGCACGGTGGTATCGCGATGACCCAAGAATACGAGTTGGCGCATATTGCCAAACGCATCACGATGGCAGACCATCGATTTGGAGACACAGATTATCATTTAGAGCGGTTTATTGCGCTCACTCAATCCTGAGAAGGTGAGTGTGTTAGCCCTTTAGGGCCCAATTGGAGAAACTGGCATGAGCGCATACGTTGAAAATGCAAAGGATCGCCTGATCGTTTGGAACAGGAATGCTGACAAACGCGGCGCGCTTACTCCAGAATTTTACCAAGCTATTTTGGACGCGGTTGAGGCGGCAAAAGATCGTCGCATTCGCGCGATCATAATTACGTCTCAAGGTGGGTTCTTTTGCGCCGGTGGGGATCTGAACGCGTTGATCGAACGACGTGGATTGCCAGAGCCAAAGCGTCGCGAAAAAGTAGAGCTGTTGCATGATGTAATCCGCGCAATTCGTGCCTGTCCTGTCCCTGTGATTGCGGCTGTTAAAGGCGGCGCTGCTGGAGCTGGGGCATCTATCGCCTTGGCTTGCGATTTTATAGTGATCGAGGCAGGCGCTAAATTCACTGCCGCCTATGTCAAAGCTGGATTGGTTCCGGATGGTGGATTAACTGCCTCGCTTGCCCGTATGATTCCTCGACCTTTGGCTATGGAGTTGTGCGTTCTTGGCCGTCCGGTTGTTGCAGAGCGTATGCTGGCGTTGGGTGCAGTAAACGCAGTCGTCGATGGTGAGCAAGTTATAGCTGAGGCGCATGTGTGGGCGGATGCGATTGCCGCGGGTCCGCGTGACGCCCAAGGCCGCATTCGGTCGATGATAGCAACGGCTTATGACCAGTCAGAAGCCGCACAGCTTGACTTGGAGCGTGATGCTATGGCGTTTGCAGTTGGCGAAGACGAAGCCGCTGAGGGGATCGCGGCCTTCCTAGAAAAACGTAAACCCGAGTACGGCGGATGACCCAAAGCGTCCATGACTATCTGGCCCATCAAATCGCTACACGCGCTGATGCACTGGCTATGTCTGACAGCACGGGGATCACTCTAAATTATGGCGCGTTGGGTTCGGCATGTGATGAGGTTGCGGAATTTCTGATAGCCAACGGTGTGCAGTTGGGCGATCGTGTTTTACTGCTGTCTGAGAATTGTGTGGCAGCGGTTGCGGTTCTATTCGCCTCTTGGAAGATAGGGGCCTGTGTCGTTCCTGTGAACGCGCGCCAGACTGAGGCCGAAGTCACGCGCGTTATCGGGCATTGTAAACCATCCATTATTATCATGACGACCAATGTCTCAACTGATGCTCAGTACCATGCTGAGCGGTTGGATGGGGTTGAGGTTACAGGCAGCTATGGCTCAATGCATGTCGCAGCATCGGTCGGTGGCTCATCTGAAATGGCGGATGATGTTGCTGTTTTATTGTATACGACAGGCACCACGGGTGATCCCAAAGGTGTTATGCTAACCCATGGAAACGTTCGATTTGGCGGGCTTACTTCGGCCAATTTGCGTGACATGACGCATGCCGATGTTGTTTATGGTGTTTTGCCAACGACGCATGTTTTTGGCCTTTGCTCCGTTGTTGTTGCGGCTGTCTATGCCGGTGCCCCTGTGTTGCTTGCTCCGCGATTTGAGGTGGCCAAAGTTTATGCAGCATTGCGCGCCGGAGTGACTTTGTTTTCAGGCGTCCCGCAGATGCACGCGTTGTTGATGCAGTATACGAAAGAACAAGGTCTGAAGGTCCTTGGATCAACGACGTTGCGCTATGTCTCTTCGGGGGCTGCCCCCCTAGATCCGACATGGAAGCGTGAGGCTGAAGCCTTTTACGGCGTTGCCCTTCAGAACGGATATGGCATGACGGAAACCACGGCTGGTGTCTCTGCGACGCGCAATGACATTGGCGCAGTTGATACGTCTGTTGGACCTGCGCTACCCGGTGTTGAAATTGCGATTGCCCACAACGTTGAGGGCGGGAATGCCAGGATGGGGGAGGTGCTGTCGCGCGGGCCACATGTGATGAGAGGGTATTACAGGAACCCTGAAGAGACAGCCAAAGTGTTAGACGCTGATGGGTGGATGCACACAGGAGATTTGGGGCAGATCGACGAACAGGGTTTGCTGTACATCTTGGGGCGTTCCAAAGAACTGATCATTCACGGTGGTTTTAATGTCTATCCGCCTGAGGTGGAGGCTGCGTTGAACGATCATCCGCTGGTCGTTCAGGCGGCTGTAATTGGGCGGCCCAAAGATGGCAACGAAGAGGTGCTTGCCTTTGTGCAGGTTGCCGACCTGAAAAGTATTTCCGTTCAGGAGTTACAAGACTTCGTGGCGCAACGTTTGACGGCATACAAGCGCCCCAAACAGTTCATCTTGGTTGAAGCATTGCCCGCCGCCCCTACGGGAAAAATTCTAAAGCATAAGTTGCTGACCACATTTTCCGATCTGCTGAACTGAGCGTTTAGGCGGGCTAACCCGCCCTAAACTTAAGCGTCTACCGAGACAGCCGCCGCACGGATATTGCGGATGTTTTTGCCGTATGGCGCAGGATTGCTGACAGAGCCACCTCGAAACACTGCAGAGCCAGCAACGAGAACATCCGCGCCTGCATTCGCAACCAAAGGTGCGGTTGTCGGATCAACGCCACCATCGATTTCAATGTGGATCGGGCGATCGCCGATCATAGAACGGATTTGATGCACTTTTTCAATTTGAGAATGAATGAATTTTTGACCTCCAAACCCAGGGTTCACTGTCATCACGCAGACCAGATCGACCATGTCCAAAAGGTATTCGATCGAAGAAGCTGGTGTTGCGGGATTAAGGGCGATTCCAGCTTTTGCACCGTTCCCGCGGATGGCTTGCATAGTTCGGTGAATGTGAGGTGTTGCCTCTACGTGCGCGGTGATGACGTCTGCGCCTGACTCAGCAAAAGCTTCAATGTAACTGTCCACAGGTGAGATCATCAGATGGACATCCATGACACCTTTGATGTGGGGCCGAATAGCGGCACAGGTCGCTGGGCCAAATGTGATGTTGGGCACGAAATGACCGTCCATAACATCGACGTGAACCCAATCGGCCCCTTGGTCTTCAATCGCTTCGCATTCAGCACCAAAATTAGCGAAATCTGCTGCTAGGATAGACGGGGCTATTTTGAGGGAGCGATTGAATGTCATAGCATGCCTTTTGGATTGGAAACTGTGGTTCTTTTTTGTGACTGAGGTGGGGAGCCTCTGTTGGGAGAGTGATGTACTGTGCCGTAAAACAATGCCAAACGCTAGACATGGCAGAGCGTTCTTTT
>JABGTH010000367.1 GCA_018647275.1 Paracoccaceae bacterium | reverse complement strand
CAGCCGCCTCACATGCGTCTAGCAATGTATCTGTTGCCCCCGGCGACACGCCAAAAGTTGCGCCAGCCGCTTTAGCCGCTGCGACGTCTGCGGGTGTAATCAATGTCCCTGCCCCAACATGGCCACCCTTAACAGTCGCCATCGCAGCGATCACATCAAGTGCCGCAGGTGTACGCAATGTCACCTCAAGGACTGGCAAACCGCCGCGCACCAGTGCCTCGGCCAATGGAATAGCATGTGCGACATCATGGACGACCAACACAGGGATGATTGGGGCCAATTCACATAAGGCGCGTGTACCAGCAGAACGGGATTGAACTGTCATATCTTAAACTCCAAATACGCTGGCACCTGCTTCAGCAGGACCAACAGCAGAACGAAACACTTCGAACATTTCGCGACCAGTACCAGAATGGTTCGCAGTGAGGTCAACCTGTGCAGGGGCGCGTTTTAGCACACCCTCCGTCAGGATTGCCAATGTGCCCTCAACCGCATCAACACGCAGCATGTCGCCGTCGTTAATATAGGCGATTGGCCCACCGTCTAGGGCTTCTGGGCACACGTGAATTGCAGCAGGCACCTTACCAGATGCACCAGACATGCGTCCATCCGTGACCAACGCAACCTTTTTGCCTTGGCCCTGAAGGATCGCTAGCATTGGTGTCAAGCTGTGCAGCTCTGGCATACCATTGGCTTTCGGGCCTTGGAAACGCACAACAACGATTGTATCACCAGTGAACTCACCAGCTTTAAACGCTGCTTTTACTTCATCTTGACCGTGGAATACACGCGCTGGCGCTTCGATCATACGGTGCTCTAAGGCCACGGCAGAAATTTTCATAACGCCGGTACCAAGGGAACCAGACAACCGCTTAAGACCACCTGTTTCTTGGAACGGCTCTTCTAGCGTGCTGATGATCTTAGTATTCAGGCTCACGGACGTGCCCTCGCGCCATACCAGTTCGCCATTATCCATGAACGGCTCCTGAGTATAGTTATGCAGGCCAACGCCAGCGACAGTTTTTGTATCTGGGTGCAGCAAGCCACCGCGCAGCAATTCACCAATCAAGTATCCCAAACCGCCAGCCGCGTGGAAGTGGTTCACATCCGCTAAACCGTTTGGATACACACGTGCCAACAATGGCACCAAATCAGAAATTTCAGAGAAGTCTTCCCAATCAAGTACGACGCCACCCGCACGCGCCATAGCCACCAAGTGGATCAACAAGTTGGTCGATCCACCTGTCGCCATCAAACCAACGATGCCGTTTACGTAGGCTTTCTCATCTAGGATCTCACACACAGGGGTATAGTTGTCGCCCAACGCACTTAGCGAAAGTGCGCGTTTTGCACCCTCGGCTGTCAATGCAGCGCGCATTTCAGTGTTAGGCGTAACAAAGCTGGAACCGGGCAAATGAAGGCCCATAAATTCCATCAGCATCTGGTTGGTGTTGGCGGTACCATAGAAGGTACATGTACCCGGACCGTGATATGCGGCCATTTCGGCCTCCATCAATGCGTCACGGCCAACTTCGCCTGCAGCGAATTTCTGACGTACCATGGCTTTATCATCATTTGCCAAACCACTGGTCATTGGTCCCGCAGGAACAAAGACGGCTGGCAAGTGACCAAAAGCCTGCGCACCAATGACCAAACCTGGAACGATCTTGTCGCAGACACCTAAATATGTGGCCGCATCAAAGGTGTTGTGGCTTAGCGCGATGCCCGCGGCCATTGCGATAAGGTCACGTGAAAACAGGCTAAGCTCCATGCCCGCCTCGCCCTGCGTCACACCATCACACATTGCCGGAACGCCACCAGCAACCTGCGCAGTACCACCAACAGAACGTGCAGCTTCACGCATCACTGCTGGAAAGTGCTCAAACGGTTGGTGCGCAGAAAGCATGTCATTAAAGGCTGTGACGATACCAAGGTTGCCACCGATACCCGCCGCCAACTCGTTTTGATCTTCACCAGCAGCAGCAAAAGCGTGAGCCTGCCCACTGCAAGATAAGTGACCGCGCGAGGGTCCTTTTGTCTGCGCCGCCTTCATGCGCGCCATATATTGGCCTCGGCTTGTCGCACTGCGGACAACAATTCTATCGGTCACAGATTTTAGTGTGGCATGTATCGACATTTTTGGACTCACTTTAGCAAATTAATGTTAGCGCTAACTATTTATTGGGTGCCTAGACGAACAATATGCAACAATCAACTTAAAAACTGATTTTTTTGCTGGTATGAAAGTATTATAAGGAAATTAACAATGGCGCGGTTGACGGGACTCGAACCCGCGACCCTCGGCGTGACAGGCCGATACTCTAACCAACTGAGCTACAACCGCGCATCATTGTTGTGGGGTTAATAGGTCCACAT
>JABGTH010000233.1 GCA_018647275.1 Paracoccaceae bacterium | reverse complement strand
GCTAAGAGCCTTGCGAAAATGGAAGAAGAGTTGCCAATCGCTGCGGGCCTACTCCCTGAGTATTTGGGACTGAATGCGATTGCTTATGCTTGTACTTCGGGTGCTACGATCATTGGCGAAGATCGCGTTAAGGCGATTTTGAAAGAAAGTCATCCAGATATTCCATCAAGTAACCCTTTGACTGCTGCCAAGGTGGCGCTCAAGGCATTGGGCGTTGAACGCCTGGGATTGCTAACACCCTACACACCAGAGGTAACCGAAGCGATGCAGCAGCGTCTTGGGGAGGCGGGTATCGCTATCACTGTTGTTGGATCATTCTATGAGGAAAACGACATATTGGTGGGGCAGATTGATCCAAAGTCGATTTTGAAGGCGGCAGTTGCACTTGGGAAATCGGAGCTATGCGACGGCATCTTTATTTCTTGTACCAGCCTTCGAACTGCCGGAATTATTGATGAGGCCGAAGCAGAACTTGGAAAACCCGTTACGGCCAGCAATCATGCTCTTGCATGGCATTTGCTGCGACTGGTTGGAATTGATGATAAGCTTGCAGGTTTTGGTAGGCTGTTTAATATCTGATCGTGGAGGAATTGCAGCCAATGCGAGTGAATGAGCAAAACCTGATAAACGACCTATCTGCGATGGTCCGCATTCCTAGCGTAAACACGTTCGGCAATGCCGATCCAAAGCGTCCTGCCGAAGAGGAAATGGCGCTGTTTTTCGAAGCGCGAATGAAGGAAATTGGGTTAGATGTGTCCTCTGCCCATGTTGCTGATGGTCGCCGCAATGTTTGGGGCCGCCTCAAAGGGACAGGTAATGGGCCCACTATCATGCTTGCAGGCCACTTTGATACGGTCGGTGTACCCGGATATGAAAACCCGTTTGAGCCCACAATTTTGGACGGGTGCATTCACGGACGCGGTTCGTGTGACATGAAAGCAGGCTTAGCCGTCTATCTGGAAGTGGCACGTATACTTGTTGCCAGCGACGCGCCGCTCAACGGGGATGTAATAATTGCAGGCGTTGTAGATGAAGAAGACGCGATGATCGGCTCCAAAGACTTTGGCGAAAACGGGCCGCACATTGATTGCGCTATTGTTGCCGAACCTAGCAAGTTGGCAATCAGTACAGCCCATCGTGGACAAATCTGCCTTTTCATACGAACTTACGGTAAATCCACACATTCAAGCGTTCCCCAGAATGGGATCAACGCGATTTACCACATGTCAGCCGTCATCGACGCATTACAGGCCTACGCAAACACACTGTCAACGCGCAACCCCGATCCACTATGTGGCAGACCCACATTCAGTATCGGTGCCATCAAAGGTGGCGAAGGCGCGTCGTCAGTTCCTGATTTTTGCGAGATCGAAGTCGACCGTCGTACCATTCCGGGCGAAACCTACGACAGTGTCAGTTCTGAACTTACAGAGGTATTGGAGCAACTTGCGGCAACCATACCCGATTTCACCTATGAAATTTCGGCACCAAGTCTGAATTGCCCATCCCTCAAAACAGACATGTCATCGCCAATCGTTCAGGCAATATCCACAGCCGTTAAACGGGTCACTGGCCAAGACATTGAATACATGACTTTTCCCGGTTCAACGGATGCGCCCAATTTTGGGTGTCCCACCGTTATATGTGGTGCCGGTGATTTGGCGCAATGCCACTCAATTAATGAGTACGTCCCAATTTCAGAAATCAGGTCAGCCGCTCTTATTTATCTGGAAACGATATTGTTGATGCAAAACCAACCGACATTAAAGTGAGCTAAAAATGGACTGGCGTACGAAACTTCTTGACCCAAACCCGCGTGCGCGCAGGGACTATAAGTCTCTAGCGACGCCGGTATATCGTGGCTCAACCGTCCTCTTTGATGATCAATCGTCGGTGAAGGACAGCTGGGATCAAGCCGAAAATGGCTATTCTTATGGGTTATATGGAACACCAACAGCGCTCGAATTGGCCGCGCGCATCGCTGAGATTGAAGGGGCGCATCGCACCTTAATTGTACCGGGCGGGCAGGCGGCGATCGCACTGGTGTATTTTGCATATTGTACAACTGGCAGTCACGCTTTGGTCCCTTATTCGGCCTACGGCCCCAACAAGGAAATGGCCGAAGGTATTCTGCGTGGCTTGGGTATCGAAGTTGAAGCCTACGATCCCATGATTGGGGCAGGAATATCTGATCTCATTAGACCAAACACGGCATTGATATGGTGCGAAAGCCCAGGGTCCGTGACGATGGAAGTTCAGGACGTACCTGCGATTGTGAAAGCAGCACATAACAAGGACGTGGCCGTGGCGTTAGATAACACCTATGCCGCTGGCGTCATGTTCGATGCCTTTGGGCACGGCGTTAATGTAAGTATTCAAGCACTGACCAAATATGTGGGCGGGCATAGCGACCTGTTGTTGGGATCGGTATCCGTTCGTGATGCGCCCGCTTTTGAACAGATGGGGCCAATTTACCGTCAACTGGGACTTGCGGTTTCACCCGATGATTGCAGCCTTGCACTTCGTGGTTTGCAAACACTGGCTTTGCGGTTGGAGCAGCTTGAAAAGTCAACTTTGCAAGTGGCGCATTGGCTTGCTGATCACCCAAAAATACAGGCTGTGTTTCACCCAGCACTTGCCTCTTGCCCAGGGCATGACGTCTGGAAGCGTGATTTTACGGGATCAACAAGCGTCTTTTCTATCTGGTTCACAGATGATGTTTCCCCCACGCAGGTTGAAGCAGTCATCGATAGCTTGGAATTGTTTCAGATTGGGCTGAGTTGGGGGGGGGGCAATAGCCTCGCCATTGTGTATCCAGATGTTGAAAGACCGGGGCAGGATTACGCTGGGCGATTGGTGCGTTTGAATGTCGGTTTAGAACATACAGACGACTTGATCTGTGATCTGAAGAACGCGTTACAAACCCATTTTTAGCTGGTCGGACACCTCTTAGGTGGATCACGACAACCAGCCTCGACTAAATGGTGACTCTTTGGCGTTGAACACCTGATAGCTTAACGCCCCCACCTCCGACGAATGCGTTAAGGCTCAGATATCTTTGTTGTCGCTACATGATGTGACTTGGAACTGCGACTAATGCTTATCGAGGGGCCGCAGCGCAGCATGGCCAAGGGACGGGGGACGACAGCTATCGGCCGCCTCTCCCGTGCAATCAGGCTCAATATTCGAAGGTTCTGTTCGTTTTGCGCTAAATAAGGCACTCTAAGTTGGGCGAACTGGGTGAAATAGTTCCTGATCCTATTGACTTAGCACCTTGATGAACCAGCTCTTACCTCAAGAAAACAACCATCGCATCACACAGGGAATTGAGTATCCACGCCTCACTCCCTTGCCGACAGATTGGAACCGCAAATGAAATTGTGCTTGATACTTGGGGATCAGTTAAGCCCAAGCCTATCCAGTCTTGCGGATCATCACACGCAAACTGACGTCGTTTTGATGTGTGAGGTTCGCAGCGAAGCAACTTATGTGAAACATCATAAGAAAAAGATCGCTTTCGTTTTTTCTGCAATGCGTCATTTTGCGAAAGGACTTTCTGACGACGGATACGATGTTCGTTATGTTCAATATGACGACCAAAACAACACGGGGTCGTTGATTGGTGAAGTGGGACGTATCATCACGCAGGAACCGATTACTGAAATCGTGGTAACCGCGCCCGCAGAGCACAGATTGCAAACAGAAATGGCGGGCTGGTCACTAGAGCTTAATCTGCCTGTCACGATCAAAGAAGATGACCGTTTTCTGTGTTCGCCCAATGAGTTTTCTAGTTGGGCTGAGGGCCGTAAACAGCTGCGAATGGAATATTTTTACCGCGAAATGCGACGTAAATATTCAATATTAATGGATCAGGATGGCCCCATTGGTGGTCAATGGAATTACGACGCTGAAAATCGCAAACCACCCAGTTCGGGGTTAGTTGTACCGGATACATTCTGCGCGCAACATGATGAAATCACGCAAGAGGTTTTGGCGCTTGTCGAGCACCACTTTCCGGATCACTTTGGTGATCTATTGCCCTTTCACTTTGCCATCTCGCGAGATCAAGCGTTAGCCGCATTGGATCAATTTATCGCCAAACGATTAAGATTGTTTGGCGATTATCAAGACGCAATGGTCCAGAATGAACCATGGATGTACCATAGCCATATCGGGTTCTATCTTAATTGCGGGCTGTTAAACCCTCTTGAGTGTATTGAACGTGCCGAAGCCGCTTATCACAAAGGTGTTGCGCCTTTAAACGCGGTCGAAGGGTTCATTAGACAAGTCCTGGGATGGCGTGAATATGTGCGGGGCATCTATTGGTTAAAAATGCCTGACTATAAATCTGCAAATTTTCTTGAGGCTAGACGTCAACTCCCTGATTTTTATTGGACAGCTGACACCCAGATGAATTGCATGCGCCAATGCATCACTGAGACGAAGCAGAACGCCTATGCTCACCACATCCAAAGACTAATGGTATTGGGAAATTTTGCATTGCTCGCAGGCATCGCCCCTGATGAGGTCAATAACTGGTATTTGTTGGTTTATGCAGATGCCTATGAATGGGTCGAGTTGCCCAATGTCACGGGGATGGTTTTGTTTGCGGATGGTGGGCTATTGGCGTCAAAACCCTATGCTGCCAGCGGTGCATATATCAATAAAATGTCGAACTACTGTGGATCGTGCAAATACAAAGTATCGGTTAAAAACGGACCAAATGCTTGCCCATTCAATTATTTGTATTGGGACTTCATAGGCCGCAATGATGGCAAGCTACGTGGAAATCCACGTATGGGATTTATGTACAAAAGCTTGGACCGCATGAGTGATGAGAAACGCGATGCTATCCAAGAGGATAGTCGGCGTTTCTTGAATGCGATGGATGCCGATGAAAAAATCTGAGCTACCTATTAAGACATGCGCTACATGTGAAAGACCATTCACCTGGCGCAAAAAATGGGCAAAAGTTTGGAGCGAAGTGCGCTATTGCTCGGAGCGCTGCAGGCGTTCCCGCAATTTAAAAACTGCGAGTGAAAACATAGAAGCACCCAAGTCATGACTGATAGAGACTTAGCCTCGAACGCTCGAGAACACTCCGAAACGGTCGCATTCGTACCGACTCGGTGTGCTGGGCATGAGCGTTTAAAAAAATTCGTCGACCGCACTGGAGCCCATTATGCTGGTCAGCGAAACTATGATTTTGGCTCGGGCAATCGCAGTTCGGTTTCAGTACTGTCGCCATGGATCAAACATAGATTGATCAGTGAAGAAGAAGTTTTAACGCAAGTCCTAGCGCAACACAGTCTCTCGGCGTCGCTGAGCTTTGTTCAAGAGATTTTTTGGCGCAGTTACTTCAAAGGGTGGATGCAACAACACCCAAGTGTTTGGCTCAGCTACCAAAGCGGTCTTAAGGGTGCGTATGAGTCATTGCAGCGCAACAAATTCCACAGGGCTGATTTTGATGAAGCTATCGAGGGGCGCACAGGCATAGATTGTTTTGATCATTGGTGTGCCGAATTGAAGTCAACAGGTTATCTGCATAACCATGCGCGTATGTGGTTTGCCTCGATATGGATATTTACATTGCGATTGCCTTGGGAATTGGGTGCCGACTTTTTCTTGCGCCATCTTATTGATGGGGATTCAGCGGCAAATACCTTAAGTTGGCGATGGGTCGGTGGGTTGCACACAAAGGGTAAAACCTATTTGGCCCGCGCTTCTAACATTGCACAGTTCACTGGAGGGCGATTTGAGCCAACCGGGCAGTTGGCGATGACTTCTAAACCTTTGATTGAGGACATCGATCACCCAGTGGTTCCGCTGCCACTCCCACAGCCATTGCCGCAAGGCGACTATTTGCAGTTGATCACACCACAAGATTGCCGGCCAAAACCCTTCACCTCGCGTACACCAGTCGGAGTATTGGGTTTACTACCTATTCACCATTTCAAACAAAGCGAAATAGTCCTCGCTTTTGAGCGGGGTGCAGTTGGCGATGCGATTGCGCGATCTGTCGACAAGACTGCAGCCTTGAAGTGTACCCAAGATTGGAGCGCGGCCCTTATCGAAGCGGCACAAACGGCGGGTGTAAATCAAATTATTACACCGATGGCAGCCGTTGGTCCCGTTGCAACAAACTTGGATATGGCAAAAACAGATTTGGCAAAAGCTGGTATTCGTCTCCACCAACACCAACAAGCTTACGACACTCTTACATGGCCACACGCCACCAAGGGTTTCTTCAAACTTAAAAAGAAGATCCCGAGTATTTTGAACGATCTTGGGTTTTTAAACCGATAGAAACTTGCCTTTCGGTGACCTTCCACTACCTGGGGTCCATGAGAAAAGAAAATGAACTGCCCCCAGAACACGTCAGCGAAATTATACAAATGGCGTTGTCTGACCACGTCAGTTTTGCAAACATTCGAGCCGAATACGGGGTCACCGATAAACAGGTAAAGACACTGATGCGCGACACGCTGAAAAGCGGGAGTTACAAGGCCTGGCGAAAACGGGTCCGTGATTTTGGCGATCGAAGAGAAACGTACAAATAAATACTTTCGATTGCGATCATGAAACTACCGAAAAAATCAAAGAATCGACCCGTATGAAGCCTGCCGCGCAAATAGTTTGGTTTAAGCGTGACTTACGGGTCAATGACCACGCCCCTTTGCTTGCAGCGTCGTATTCAGGCGCACCTACCATACCTCTCTACATCGTAGAGCCAGAATATTGGAAACAGCCCTTTGCATCCCGACGCCATTGGCACTTCATTCACGATTGCCTTTGCGACTTAAACGACGATTTGGAAAAGTTGGGCCAGCGCCTTATCGTAAGGGTTGGCGATGCCTGCGAAGTTATCAAAGAGCTTCATCAAGAACATCGTGTAAGCGGTTTGTATGCGCATGAAGAGACGGGGAACCTATGGTCATATCAGCGAGACATAGCCGTACAAAATTTGTGTCTCGATGAAGGTATCGTGCTGAACGAGTCTCCCTCCAACGGGGTTGTTCGTCGGCTGCGCAGTCGAGATGACTGGTCCAAAATTAGAAATACGCGCATGGCTGAAAATATAAGACCAAAACCCAAATTCTTGACTCCAATTGGCCTTTGCAAGTCTGATATTTTGCCTGACAAAGGCGATTCAATGTTCGGCGATGTTGCCATTGGCAACGTGCAAAAGGGTGGTCGCAAACAAGCAATTGTTGATCTGCGCAGCTTCTTAAATCACAGGTCCCGTAAATACCTTTACCATATCTCTGCGCCAGATTTATCAGAGTACCATTGTTCG
>JABGTH010000320.1 GCA_018647275.1 Paracoccaceae bacterium | reverse complement strand
TGGGGAGTGGTGATCGTTCAGAACGCATTCGCACTTATAACTTCCCGCAAGGGCGTATGACGGATCACCGTATTAACCTTACGCTTTATAAGCTGGACGCGATTATGGGCGGCGATTTGGACGAAATTGCTGATGCATTGACTGCTGATGGTCAAGCGCGCCTGATGGCTGAGATGGGCGAATGACCACTGCAGCCCAAGCAATGGTTGCTGCAACAGGCCGTTTGCGCGAAGCTGGCGTCGATGATCCGGCACGTGATGCGCGTGTTCTGCTGGCCCATGCGGCAAAGATTGATGCCTCACGGATAACATTGATCGCGCCGGACGACATCTCTGACGAAATATCAGAGCGTTATGAAAATATGATCAGGTTGCGTGAATCACGTGTGCCAGTTTCTCATTTGATTGGGGAGCGCGAATTTTACGGCCGTCGGTTCAAAGTTAATCGGGATGTATTGGATCCACGACCCGACACTGAAACGTTGATTGAGGCTGCCTTGGCCGAACCGTTTGCGACTGTATTGGATATTGGAACGGGTTCAGGCTGTATTCTTGTCACGCTCTTGGCTGAGCGCGAAAGCGCGGTTGGCGTCGGCACGGATCTGAGCGAAGCCGCATGTTTGCAAGCTGCTGCCAATGCAGTTTTCAACGGCGTCGAAAAACGTGCTGACATTTTTCAATCGGATTGGTTTGGCGCAGTACGCGGGCAATATGATCTGATTGTTTCAAATCCGCCATATTTGGCCGAAGAAGAAATGGCGTTTGTTAGTCCTGAGTTACGCCTTCATGAACCCCGAATGGCGTTGACAGATGAGGCCGACGGATTGACTGGATACCGAGTTCTCGCCGAATTAGGGCAACAATTTCTTGAAACTCAGGGGCGCTTGTTAGCTGAAATCGGTTGGCAACAAGGTCCTGAAGTTGTTGAATTGTTTGCCAAGGCAGGCTGGACGAATCCGCGTCTATTGCAAGACATCGATGGGCGCGATCGGGTTTTCTATGCTGAGAAACCCCAATAATACGGTAAATCACAACAAATTTGACGGTAATCTATAGACTACTCTGTTTTTTACTTGCCCCAAACGTACCAGCATGGTTATTCAATCGTACCGTTGAGTTGGATTCCTTTTAGGGAGGTCCCAAACGGTTTTAAGCCCATCACTCGCTGGTTCGGTTATATTTGTCGCAAGAAGCGCCGCCGAATTTCAGACTATACGTCAATCACGAAGGCTGATTTGAATACATGAAACCGCAAAGATCTCGTTCGCGCTCTAAGAATAATCGCAATCGTTCGAACAATAACAACGCAAGTGGCGGGAATGTCATGAACCGTGTTTTCGACAGTTCTGGTCCTGAGGGCAAAGTTCGCGGTACGCCGCAACAGATCATCGACAAATACAATCAACTCGCCCGCGATGCCCAACTGTCAAATGACCGCGTTGCGACGGAAACCTTTCAGCAGCATGCTGAGCATTACATGCGCATGCTAAGCGAAGCGACCCGTGAGATGGAAGTGCGCCGCGAGGAACAAGAACGCCAAAATCGTGAGCGTCAAATCGAGCGCGACCGTGAACGCGAAGAACGTCTCGCACGCCAAGAACAACAAGCCGCTTCACAGCCAAAACCTGTTGAGCAAGCCGAGGTATCAGCCGACCATTCAGATGCACCTCAACCTGACGTAATGGAAACGGATGCTGAGAGTGGTTTGGTCGAAACACCAGAAACTCAACCAAAGCAAAAACAGCGGCAGCGTCACAAACCAAGGCCCAAACCCTTGGAGCAAAGTACCGATCAGGCACCTGCAATAACGGATGTACAAGCACCGGTATCTGAGGCACCAGACGCGGCAGAGTGATCAGTCTCTAAATAGCTATTAAAATTCGAAACGCGGTTCCTAATGGGACCGCGTTTATTTTTGCGCAACGGCGCGTGCCAGGGCACAAAACCCTTCAAGGGGCACTTGTTCTGCTCGCTCCGTTGGTTTGATGCCCGCCGCTATCAATCGGTCTTCGATATCAGGTGCTACGCCCTTAAGCGAGGCCCGCAGCATCTTGCGTCTTTGGCCAAATGCAGCAGCTACAACACGTGACAATACTTTTGCATCCGCAGGAAATCGTGGCTCGGGTAGGGCGGTCAGGTGCACAACTGCGCTGGATACTTTCGGCGGAGGTGTGAAGGCGCTTGGTGGCAGTTGGATAACGATGTGCGCATCAGCCCGCCACTGCGCCAAGATAGCAAGGCGCCCGTATGCTTTAGACCCAGGCGTAGCGGTAATGGGATGAGCAACTTCAAGCTGAAACATCAGCGTTAGGCTTTGCCAGTAAGGCGGCCACTCTTTTGGGGTTAACCAGCGAACCAACAACTCGGTACCTACATTATACGGCAGGTTTGCTGCCACACGGATCGGAGGTGTCAGATACTCCAACGGATCGATTTCAAGTGCATCGCCCCCAATAACTTGTAATCGATCAGGGTAAGCATCCGAGATCTCAGCTAGAGCCGGTAAACAACGCGCATC
>JABGTH010000353.1 GCA_018647275.1 Paracoccaceae bacterium | reverse complement strand
CAGCCAACGCCAACTCTGGTGCCAAAAAGGTGCTGAGCCCTGAAACAAATATCATCGGCATCGCAAATCCCACGATCCCTTTAACCATGCCTGCACCTACCGCAACAAAGGCCGCCAAAGCCAAGTGTTGGACTGTAAGGATATCGAGAATTGGTTCCATGGCCGCGCTATAACACTTTGATCAGATCACAACACGATAAAAAGAGCTGAGTAATAATATAATTATTTTTATAATATTCTAGCATCTTTATTGCGCATCGAGGGCGCTTGGAATAAACTGTTACTAACAAATAAGGAATCTCCAAATGCCGCGCGACCAGCTAAACCGACACGATGATACCCAGATTATCTTGAACAACCTTCTGTCCCTCACGCTGGCGGCACTTAAACCCGTCCACACTATTGTTAAGACAGCGACCCAACAGCTGCGCGCGCGCGTTTCAGTCGACGGGCGCGTCTCTGCACGCTTAGTCGAAGAACATCAAACCGCGACACATGGCCTTGCGTGGTTTGCCACCTACTCGCAATCCTTGACCCAAATGCAAAGATGGGCGGAGAAATTAAATCAAACCAACACATTTGGTGAAACTGAACAGTTAATTCTTCAAATCACTTTCGGCGAATATCTCTGGCAAATTTACGGCGGAATCCAGATGAACCAAGGTGAGATTTTACGTTTACAGGATCTGGGGCTGAGCCAAAATGAAATGCAGGGCCTAATGGAACCCGCCGTTCAAACCTTGACCCAGCAGGGAAACACGCAGAACGCACGTGTTCGGCTGGTTGAATTGATTCAAGAGCAATCAGCAAACGTAACGGTTGGCACAACAGGGCTTGATGACGAGCTGGAAATGATCCGCGAACAATTCCGTCGCTACACAATAGAGAAAATTGAACCCTTCGCACATGATTGGCACCTCAAGGATGAATTAATCCCGATGAAGATCATCGACGAGCTGGCCGAAATGGGCGTATTTGGACTGACAATTCCGGAACAATATGGAGGTTTTGGCCTGTCAAAGGCGTCCATGTGCGTTGTTTCCGAAGAGTTATCTCGTGGCTATATTGGCGTCGGATCTCTTGGCACGCGATCCGAAATTGCAGCTGAACTGATCATTGCAGGCGGCACTGATGAACAAAAACAAAAGTGGCTACCAAAACTCGCATCTGCTGAAACCTTGCCAACGGCCGTGTTCACAGAGCCAAATACAGGGTCAGATCTAGGGGCTCTGCGCACACGCGCGGTCAAGGACGAAAATGGAAATTATCAAATAAGGGGCAATAAAACATGGATCACCCATGCCGTCCGCACTCAGGTAATGACCCTACTTGCACGGACAAACCCAGATGATGACACTTACAAGGGGCTGTCTATGTTCCTTGCCGAAAAGACACCCGGCGACGACAGCAATCCATTCCCGACAGAGGGCATGACAGGTAGCGAAATTGAAGTGCTCGGTTATCGAGGCATGAAAGAATACGAAATCGCTTTTGATGGGTTCCAAGTTAAAGAACAGAATTTGCTAGGCGGAGAAGAAGGCAAGGGATTCAAACAATTGATGGAAACATTTGAATCCGCAAGAATTCAAACCGCAGCCCGTGCAATCGGCGTCGCACAATCGGCGCTGGATCTTTCAATGCAATATGCCATCGACAGGAAACAATTTGGAAAATCATTGATCGAATTTCCGCGTGTGGCAAACAAGCTTGCCATGATGGCGGTCGAAATTATGGTTGCACGCCAACTCACTTACTTCTCAGCTTTTGAGAAAGATGAAGGACGCCGTTGTGACGTCGAAGCGGGAATGGCCAAGCTACTCGGCGCACGTGTTGCATGGGCAGCTGCCGACAACGGCTTGCAAATTCATGGCGGCAATGGCTTTGCGCTTGAATACAAAATTAGCCGCGTTTTGTGCGATGCGCGTATTCTCAATATCTTTGAAGGTGCCGCAGAAATTCAAGCGCAAGTGATTGCCCGCCGGCTTCTGGGATAAGATTCGCCGCCGGATTTAAATTAATAGAGAATGAGGGCGTAACACTGCAAACAAGGACCCCTATGCGCTTTGCTGTCCTCGCACTTCTAGCGTTTATTCCCGCGTGCCAAGCAGACGAAACCGTGCGAATCTACGGTGCCGCAGCTCGGGAATGGACTTTGGTTGAAATCAATGGACAACCCTTCAATGCCAGCGCAACGCTAACCTTCCCGGATGATGATACTATCGCAGGCAAAGCACCATGCAATCGATATTCCGCCAACATGACAGTTCCTTATCCGTGGTTTGAAGTTGGCCTGATCCTTGCCACAAAAATGGCCTGTGGCGATCTGCGAAAAGAAACCGAATACTTCACGATTCTGCGGCAGATGACCCTCTCGGAGGTTCTTGGGGACGTACTAATCCTCAACACACCAGAGGGAAAGAATATGGTATTTAAAGCCGACGACTAAAGGCATCAACAAAACGCGCCCGCGCCTCAGGTAATGGATGTCCACCCAATATCACAGCAACCTGTGAGTGAAAGAAATGGCCTGTCGTCTTAAGACCTTCAAAAACTTCAAGATCTGGGGCATTTCCAATGCCTCGCAAAATATCTGGTAATGGCAATAATCGATCGACCCATTCGCCAGCCGCAGCACGTGAAACAGCGCGGCCTGACTTTGGCGAAACAAAGCCTAAATCGGCCGTCACACCCGACACGGCACAGGCATCAAGCTGCAGCGCAAAACCAACCTCAGCCAATAAGGCCATTTCCCACTTCAAATAAGCCAGTGGCCAAACCTCTGGGTGCTCCAGGAGATCAAGCAACTGTTCTGTCTGGCGATAAAGGGCCGCATGGGTTTGACGTTCAGGCAAACAATAACTCAACAAACTCGTAACTGCGTTCAGCCCCGCCAACATTAACCGATCTGACATAGCCGCCACTGCGCGACTACGGATGGGTTCGACAGTATAACTGCCAATGTGGTCTTCAAGGCGTGCCCGCCACACAACATCCAATTGTGCGCCAGGTTGTAAAATTGGCCCCATTCGCCGCCCTGCCCCACCTCGGACAACACCGGCATGAAGTCCATGCGTTTCAGTAAAGACGTCAATAATAGCGGAGCTCTCGCCATGGCGTCGCACAGCCACTAATATGCCCGCGCCGCGCCATTCCATATCAGGAAAGTCCCTCTTGATCTAACAGGTGACGTCCCAACCGATCTTCGACTTCGATCACCCACACATCTGGGTCAAAACCTTTTTGGCAATCGATAGATGCATCAACATCCCGATCAGATCCACTTGTCAATTCCGACCAACTTCGTTCGCCAGTCATCAGATCAAAGGAACGCTGGAACAAAACGGCTTTGCCGTCCAACGTGCTTAACTTCACCAAAACCGCACCACCCGAATCGTCACCATGTGCAACAACGAAAGCAGGAATATCAAACATGCGCAAACGTGTGAGGTACGCATCCACCCAAAAGCGTGATGTTAGCTTTGCCATGCGCACCCCTTGGGCATCGTCTTACCCAATAAACTCTCCCCGAGGGGCCGGTTGGAGATTGGCTCAGGCATTTCCATCTTTGAAATTTAAACCCATTTCAGAATAGCGTTCGGCTTCATCCAACCAGCCGCTGCGAACTTTAACCTGTAGGAACAAATGTACCCGGCGGCCAAGGAATTCTTCCAGCTCTTCTCGCGAGGCTTTTGAAACCGCTTTTATGGTCTCACCTTTGTGGCCCAGCAGAATGCCTTTGTGGCCGTCGCGGATAACGTAGATAATCTGGTCAATACGTGCTGAGCCATCTTTACGCTCTTCCCATTTCTCAGTTTCCACCGTCAGCTGGTAAGGCAGCTCTTGATGAAGGCGTAGGGTCAACTTTTCACGGGTCATTTCTGCCGCAATCATGCGCAGCGGAAGGTCAGCGATTTGATCTTCAGGATATAACCACGGCCCCTCTGGCACTTCTTCAGCCAGCCACTTGCGCAGCGTATCAACGCCGTGGCCTTTCTCAGCAGAAATTAGGAATGTTTCTGTAAATGGATACCGCTCGTTTAACGCACTAGTCAGGCCCAACAATTTAGGGGCCTCGACGCGGTCGATCTTGTTCACAGCCAATGCAACCTTGCGATGTTCACCGATGTCATTCAGGCCCTCAAGGATACGCTCTACGCCCTCCGTGATACCACGGTTAGCTTCGACCAAAAGAACAACAACGTCCGCATCGGCTGCACCACTCCAAGCCGCAGCAACCATTGCGCGGTCCAAACGGCGTTTTGGCGCGAACAAGCCTGGCGTGTCGACAAAAACGATTTGCGTCTCACCTTCCATCGCGACACCACGGATACGGGCCCGCGTTGTTTGCACTTTGTGCGTTACTATTGATACTTTTGCCCCAACCATACGGTTGAGCAAAGTTGACTTACCTGCATTCGGTTCGCCGATAAGGGCTACAAAGCCTGCGCGGGTGGTCATGTTAGTTCTCCAATTCCGACAAAAGCGCTTTGGCCGCTGCCTGTTCTGCCTGTCGTTTTGATCCTGCTGTCGCAATCGCCTCAGCCCCAGAATCAAGTCGGGCGGCAATTGTGAAGACAGGTGCATGGTCGGGTCCGCTACGAGACGTTTCAACATATTTCGGCGGGTTCATTTTACGGGCTTGGGCCCATTCTTGTAGCGCTGTTTTAGGATCACGGGCATCGTCTTCGACGCCTTCAACCCGTGTTCTCCAAAACCTAAGGATAAAATCGCGCGCAGTGTCATATCCAGAATCCAGATAAACAGCAGCAATTACAGCTTCCATCGCATCACCCAACAAGGCTTGTTTACGACGCCCACCAGAAATCATCTCGGATCGGCCAAGTCGCAAGACCTCACCAATACCAATCTCGCGGGCGACGTCTGCACAAGTCTCTTTGCGCACCAACGCGTTGTAACGCGGCGCAAGCTGTCCCTCAGCCGCATCCAGGTCGCTAAGGTATAGCGCCTCAGACATCACAAGCCCCAAGACGCGGTCACCTAAGAACTCCATACGCTGGTTGTCACTGCGCGTATTGGACGACATCGATGAATGCGTAACAGCACGCGATAACAGAGCTGTGTCTTTAAACGCATGGCCAATACGAACCTCAAATGCTTTTAGCTCAGCACTTAGTTTCATATCGATCCATCCAACGTTATCGGCCCATATGCGTTCATTCGTATCAATTTACACTCTTAAAGAAACGATCACTGCGCCAAGTCCAGAAATACAACATTGAGCTGCCCGCTGACGAGAACATGATCCTATCAGCTCGACCAATTAAGTTTTCATAAGGTACAAATCCAACACCACCACCCAGCTGGGCAAACCGGCTATCAGTTGAGTTATCGCGATTATCTCCCATGAAGAAATAGTGGCCTTCAGGGACTAGGAAAATACCCGTGTTGTCTTGGCCTTGGTTCGCGATATTCAAAACGACATGCTGTGATCCATCGGGGAATGTCTCAGTCCAGCGTGATTTCTCACAAACTGCACCTTTGCCAACAGGACCATTTTCGCATCTTGGCTCAAGACGGTGTGGTCCCTGTGGGCCTTTAACTTCTGTGAATGTTCCTGCAGGTGTTTGTGGAACAGCAACGTCGTTCAAGTGTAGAATTCCATTTTTGACCTGCACTTTGTCACCGGGCAATCCAACCAGTCGCTTGATGTAATCGGTCCCATTAACAGGATGGCGGAACACAACAACATCGCCACGCTCCGGATCACCGGCCCAGAAACGACCATTGTTGCCATCAAACGCACCACAGATTTTCTGTGCGTCTAGGTTAACGCCAAAACGATCAAGGCGAATGCTGGGACAGGACGCGTATGAATAGCCATAAGCCATCTTGTTTACGAATAGGAAATCACCAATCAAAAGCGTTTCTTTCATCGAACCTGACGGGATCCAGAAGGGTTGGAAAAATAGAGTGCGGAAAACACCTGCGATGAGCAACGCATAGACCACTGTCTTAATAGACTCGATGATCTGATTTCCTTCTTTTTTAGCCTGAGCCATCTTTAAGTCATCCCTACTCGGTTGGTTGAAGGTTACATGCGACCCCCACGCCATCAAGTCAAGCTATGGGACGTGCTTCGATAACGACAAATGCTTGTGCCCAAGGGTGATCATCCGTCAAAGTTACGTGTATTACAGCCTCATGGCCCTCAGGCGTCATAGCCGCTAATCGTTCAGCAGCCCACCCTGTCACTGCCATTGTTGGCTGGCCTGTCTTCAAATTGGTAACGGACATATCCCGCCAAGCAATACCCATGCTTAATCCAGTGCCTAATGCTTTTGAACATGCCTCTTTTGCAGCCCAACGCTTAGCGTAAGTGCCAGCCACATCTTTGCGCTGTTCAGCCTTGGCCTGTTCGACCTCTGTGAACACCCGATTGCGAAATCGATCACCAAACCTATTAAGCGTGCCTTGGATGCGCTCAATATTGGCTAGATCGGTTCCGATTCCCAAGATCATGCAAAATTCCCAGCACGCGCTTCGTCCATCAAGCGGCGCATTTCAGCCATCGCTGGCTGCAATCCGCGAAAGATAGCTTCGCCAATCAGAAAGTGACCGATGTTCAGCTCCATAACCTCTGGAAAAGCAGCAACCGGTTTGACAGTTTCGTATGTGAGCCCGTGGCCAACATGAACTTCCAACCCCAAAGAATGCGCATAGCTGCTCATCTCGCGGAGGCTGTTCAACTCACGATCACGATCCTCCAAACGATTTTCGTGATGTGCATCGCAATATGCACCCGAATGAAGTTCAATGACCTGCGCTCCGATTCGATGGGCCGCATCAATTTGGCGAACGTCCGCTGCGATAAAGATTGAGACGCGACATCCTGCATCACGCAAAGGTGCAATGTAATGAGCCAACCGGTTCTCTTCACGGGCAACCTCTAAGCCACCTTCAGTGGTACGTTCCTCGCGTTTTTCAGGAACAATACATACCGCGTGGGGTTTATGACGAAGGGCAATTTGTTGCATCTCCTCCGTCGCGGCCATCTCAAAGTTCAATGGCACGGTTAGAATATCCATCAGGCCTTCAATGTCGGCATCCGAAATATGGCGACGATCCTCACGCAAGTGCGCCGTTACACCATCAGCACCAGCATCCTGAGCAACGCGTGCAGCACGTAATGGATCAGGAGTGTCACCACCACGCGCATTGCGGACCGTCGCAACATGATCGATGTTCACGCCCAAACGTAGTTTTCCAGATTTCGTCATTGAATGCCTCAGATTTTAAATTAGCTCGACCCTACAGGGATACAATCACAAGCAAATGTTAGTACACACTAGAATTGTATCAACACGCGATAACTCACTGAGCGTCACCAGTATCTGCTTTGCGTTTCGCATCCGCTTTAGCGCTTGCCTTGGCCTTTAGCTCTTCAAATTTCGCTTTGATAAGACCCTTACGACGATGCTGGTACGCACGGATCAGCGGAACACTGATATAATAGCAGATGGTCCCAAACACGATGCCAGGGACTATCCCCCCAACCATATAAGGGTAAAAAATCTCAGCATAAAAGACCGAGATACCATGCCAATCCGTTGGGTTGTCCATCCAAACCGCCTTGAGGTTATAGACTAAGTCAGCACCAGCATCCGCGAATTTTCCACCGAAGGAACGATGCGCATCCACTTTCATTTCTGTACCCAACAGCCAGTGGCCGGTTTGCAGCGACATAACTGCAATGGGCACATAAGTCAGCGGATTGCCAAAGAAGGTACCCATCAAAGACGCCAACATGTTCCCACGCATCAGCTTTGCCATCAAAACTGCAACCAAAAAATGCATCGTATAAAACGGAGTAAACGCTGCAAACACGCCGGCCCAAATGCCACGCGCAATCCGCTCTGGACTGTCAGGAAGGCGGCGCAGGCGGTGACGCACATAATGAAACGCACGTGTCCAACCGCCACGCGGCCAAAGAAATTCGACCGCCGCACGCACATATGTCTTAGAATCGCGGCGTCTAAAAATCACCAGCATTGTCCTTTACGGATCATCCCGATGGCGCAAAAATGGCATCAGGTATGTCTATGTTTCTATATCGCTCAATTGCAGCAACTTCCTCTTGAGCATTTAGTGCACCCATGAGGGTATGCAAATGCTGTACATCCCGTAAATCAACATCAATCAGCAAAAGGAAGTAGTCAGGCTTACGATCCATGAATTGCAAGTCAGAGATATTGGCTCCAGTCTCGCCTATCAAGGAGCAAACCCGACCTAAAACACCTGCGCCGTTACCAATCGTCATACGAAGGGTCGCGGTGTACACCGCCGCATGGCTTCCGTCATGCCAACGCAGATCCAACCAATCATCCGCGCGATCCTCCAGGTTAATCAATTGTTCACAGTCAATCGTATGAACAACCACCCCACGCCCTCGCATACTGATGCCAACAATACGCTCATCGGGAAGGGGCTGACAGCAGCTTGCGCGTTCAAATGATTGCCCCGCTTTAAGACCAATAACGGCACGGTTTGCATCAACTGGTGCACCTTCTTGAGGGATCAACTCAGGATAAATCGCTTGAACAACCTGTCGTCCGGTCAATTCTGCACTGCCCAAACGCGCAAGAACCTCGTTCGGATCTTTCAAACGTAAAACATCTGCAGCAGTTTCCAACGCTTTCTCTGTCGACTTCTGACCAACATGCGCAAAGGCTGATCTCGCCAGTTCGCGCCCAAGCTTAATAAAGCTCTCGCGATCGGCCTCACGCAATGATCTGCGAATGGCGGTTTTTGCCTTACCTGTTGTAGCAATTTCCAACCACGTCGTTTGAGGCGATTGACCTTCCGCCGTGATGATTTCAACAGATTGTCCGTTCTTCACACGTGTCCACAATGGCACACGCATGCCATCAATCTTGGACCCAACACAGGCATTGCCAATCCGTGTATGGATTGCATAGGCAAAATCGATAGGCGTTGCACCGCGTGGCAATTTGACCACTTCGCCCTTTGGAGTGAAGCAAAACACCTGATCCGAATACATCTCAAGCTTGACAGCTTCCAAGAAATCTTCGTGGTCATCTTCGCCGTCAAATTGTTCGGTTAGTTGCGAGATCCACTTCGCGGGGTCTACCGCGAACGGATTTTGTGAGCGTACACCATCCTTGTAGGACCAGTGTGCAGCCACACCCGTTTCTGCCACATCGTGCATCTGGCGAGTGCGGATTTGCACCTCAACTCGTTTACCGTCACGACCGGAAACGGTTGTGTGAATTGAACGATACCCGTTGGTTTTCGGCTGACTGATATAATCCTTGAAGCGGCCAGGCACTGCACTCCACCGCTGGTGGATGGCACCCAAGGTACGGTAACTATCTTCCTCGCTATGCGTCACAATGCGAAAACCATAAATATCACTAAGACGGCTAAAGGACTGATCCTTTTCCTGCATTTTGCGCCAAATAGAATAAGGTTTCTTCGCGCGGCCAAAAATCTCGGAGTCAATGTCCGCTTTTTCTAGCTCCATCCGCATATCGCCGGTGATGCGCTCGATCACATCGCCAGTCTCACGCTGAAGACTTACAAAACGGCGCATGATGCTGGAGCGACCTTCCGGGTTCAGCACCCGAAACGCTAAGTCTTCGAGTTCTTCACGCATCCACTGCATACCCATGCGACCAGCCAGTGGCGCAAAGATATCCATCGTCTCACGAGCTTTTTGAACCTGCTTTTCGGGGCGCATCGATTTGATGGTGCGCATATTGTGAAGGCGATCAGCCAACTTAACCAGAATAACGCGCATGTCCTTGGACATCGCCATAAAAAGCTTGCGAAAATTCTCGGCCTGTTTGGTTTCCGAACTGTTCAGCTGAAGATTGGTTAACTTTGTGACACCATCAACCAGTTTTGCCACCTCTTCGCCAAACAACTCAGAAACCGAAGCGTAAGAGGCTTTGGTGTCTTCAATCGTGTCATGCAAAAGAGCCGTGATGATTGTTCCATCGTCTAACTGCTGTTCAGTTAAAATCGCGGCAACCGCTACAGGATGGCTAAAGTAAGGCTCACCCGAATGACGGAACTGGCCGTCATGCATCTCTCCGCCATATTCAAAGGCGGAGCGGATAAGCGCCTCATTGGTTTTGGGATTGTAGTTGCGGACCAGCGCGATCAGATCGTCGGCAGATATCATTTGGTCCGCTTCCTAGCGTTTGGCCTTAGCTTTGGCCTTGTGCAGCCATCAATTGGCGAAGCAACATTTCTTCGTTCATGCTGTCTTCTTCTGGCTTGTCTTGCTCAGCGCCCATCAACAAAGCCATCGCATCTTCTTCAGCCTCATCGACTTCGATTTGGGTTTGGTTGCTTTCGATCATACGCTCACGCAGGTCAGCAGCGCTCTGCGTTTCTTCAGCAATTTCGCGTAAAGATACAACAGGGTTTTTGTCATTGTCACGATCAACGGTAATTGCTGAACCGGCGGAAATTTCGCGCGCACGATGGGATGCTAGCATCACCAGATCGAAACGGTTCGGAACCTTGTCTACACAGTCTTCTACGGTAACGCGGGCCATGGCCAAGCTCCAAAATTTGGTAAATGTTGAGGGAGCTTCTTTATTGCCCTTTTGCTAGGTTTACAAGCGTCTATTACTGAACATTTAAAGGTATAACATCTACTTTTTCACCCAAGGGTAGCGCATCCAACATTTCAGACACACTCAAGCCCAAGATTGGGTGAACCCAATCCGGCGCAATATCCATCATCGGGATTAAAACAAAAGCACGATCTTGCACACGAGGGTGCGGGACAATTAACTCAGTTGGCGCTTCAATCTTTTGGGTCGCTAAGTCCAAGTTACGCCACTTGTCGTGTATTTTTAGGCTTGGACACACAACATCTTCGACGCTAATCAAATCCAAGTCCAAAGTTCGCTGTCCCCATCGTTGGATGCGCTTACGTCCAAACTCTTGTTCAATCGAATGTAACGTTTCTATTACTTCAGATGGCGACCACGTTGTTTCTAGCAAACAAGCCGCATTTACATAATCAGGGCCTGCACCGACAGGGAAACACGGGGTCTGATAAAATCTACTGATTTTACGAATCACCAGACCAAGACCGCGCAATGCCTCAATGGCCCGTTCAACAATCAATTGAGGGCTGGCTTCAGCCGCCTGTTGATTGCTCCCAAGGGCAATTATCATCCTTATTTTATCCTTATGCACTTTTTCACCTTTTCGCACAGAATGACACCTTGCTTGATTATACAAAATACTTATTTTCGACGCTGAACGTAGTCGTAGTTATTTTTCACTGACGAAATTGTTGGCTGCGTTGCTCTTCGGAAAGGTACTTTGATGTTTTACAAAGACGAACGGCTTGCGTTGTTCATCGATGGATCGAATTTGTATGCCGCTGCCAAAGCGCTAGGGTTCGACATCGACTACAAACTTTTGCGTAAAGAGTTCATGCGTCGCGGGAAACTGTTGCGTGCTTTTTATTATACTGCACTTTTAGAAAACGATGAATATTCGCCAATCCGCCCTTTGGTAGATTGGCTGAACTACAACGGATTTACGATGGTCACTAAACCGGCCAAAGAATACACCGACAGTATGGGTCGGCGTAAGATCAAAGGTAACATGGATATCGAACTTGCTGTCGATGCTATGGAACTTGCCCCTCACGTCGATCACATCGTTATATTCTCAGGTGATGGCGATTTCCGCCCATTGATTGAGAGCATTCAACGTCAAGGCGTTCGGGTGTCCGTGGTTTCCACGACCCGAAGCCACCCACCGATGATTTCAGATGATTTACGCCGTCAGGCAGACAACTTCATCGAGCTGGATGAACTAAAAGACGTTCTTGGGCGTCCACACCGTGAATTCCCAATTGAAAAGCCTGAAGCTCCTACTTCGCAAGACTAGCGCTGGTCGCCAGTCCAACTGGCGATCACACCTCACCCAATCACAATCTACTGTTGCGCCACTTAGCGGGGTGGACCTTGGGCACTCTCGATATTAACTCTGTCATAATAGTTGATGGAGAACCCCATGCCAAACACCCCTTTAACGCTTTACTTGGCCGCACCGCGTGGCTTCTGCGCTGGTGTGGATCGCGCGATCAAAATCGTTGAAATGGCCATCGATAAATGGGGGGCTCCCGTTTATGTGCGCCACGAAATTGTTCACAATAAATTCGTAGTGGATGGTCTTCGTGACAAAGGGGCGATCTTTGTAGAAGAACTTGACGAGTGCCCAGATGACCGTCCCGTCATCTTCTCAGCACACGGTGTTCCAAAATCTGTGCCCAATGCAGCACAAGCACGCCAAATAGTGTTTGTCGATGCAACCTGTCCGCTGGTCAGCAAAGTTCACATCGAAGCACAGCGTCATTCCGATCACGGTCTACAAATGATCATGATCGGTCACGAAGGGCATCCAGAAACCGTAGGCACAATGGGCCAACTACCTGAAGGCGAAGTTTTGTTGGTCGAAACACCCGACGATGTCGCTAGCGTCACTGTTCGCGACTCCGATCAACTAGCCTACGTAACACAGACAACGCTTAGCGTGGATGACACGGCAGACATAGTTGCTGCTCTCAAAGAACGGTTTCCTAAAATCGTTGGACCACACAAAGAAGACATCTGCTACGCAACGACCAACCGCCAGGAAGCAGTGAAGATGCTGGTGGAATCGGCAGATGTGCTGATTGTTCTCGGCAGCCAGAACAGCAGCAACAGTCGACGACTGATGGAGATCGGAGCCAGTCAGGGAGTTCCGTCGTACCTTGTGGACGGAGCCGCCGAGCTGCGGACGGACTGGTTT
>JABGTH010000365.1 GCA_018647275.1 Paracoccaceae bacterium | reverse complement strand
TGTTGTAGAGGTGAACAGTGCTGACGCGCAGACATGGGATGTGGGTGACGCTGTTGTTTTGGCCCAGCGTGTGGGAGGACGATGGCTACTAGATGGTTTGTCAGCACCTGCAGTTTCGATGACAGATGCCTGTATCACTGTGTTTGACGCATATGGTATTGCTTTTGATATTGTGGATCCCTTGCAACGGGATGCCAGTGCTACAGGGGACGGTAATATAGTTGATGCCCCGATGCCCGGATTGGTGAAGGCTGTCACCGCCAAAGCAGGACAGTCTGTAACTGCTGGGGATCGCTTGGCTGTGTTAGAAGCTATGAAGATGGAACATGCGCTATTGGCTGCCCGTGATGGGGTGATTGCTGAGGTTCTGATAAGTGAGGGGGATCAGGTAGAAGCCGGTGCAGCGCTTATCCGCTTGGAGGAGGTTGATAAATGAATGGCATAACACTGCACCACTGTCCGCAATCACGCTCCATGCGGTCGCTTTGGTTGTTACATGAGTTGGGTGTTGAATTTGATGTGGTCACCCATCCCTTTGGTAAGAACCTGCGTGACCCTAACTATTTGGCCCGTTCACCTGCAGGTCGTGTCCCTGCGTTAGAAATAGACGGGCGCTCGATCTTTGAGACAGGCGCGATTACCGAAGTCCTATGTGAAACATATAGCCCGAATGCAATGGGCAGGCCTGCTGGGCACGTTGAACGTGCGGATTGGCTGATTTGGGTTCACTTCTCAGAAACCATCAGTCAGCATTCCGCAGCTTTGACCCAACAGCATGTCGCCCTTTATGATGACACCATGCGCAGTCCGATTGTGATGAAGTTAGAAGCCGCCAGATTGACAAAATGCTATGATGCTATTGAAGGGCGCTTGGCGGAACTGGGGGAGAATGGACAATATTTATTGCCCTCTGGTTTTAGTGCCGCTGATGTCTCTGTGGGCCAAGCCGTTTATATGGCACTACATTTTGCAAAATTAGATACTCACCCACTCACTTCTGTGTGGTATGAACACATATCCCAACGCCCTGCATTTCAAGCCAGCCTGCCAAAAGGTGACGAGCGTCTATACCCAAAGGAATTCTTTGCCCCTTGGCAATCATAGGAGTTATCCATGTCTGAACAATCTCTTGGAACAAACTTAGGCCATGTCGATATTTTTGAGATGGGGCCGCGTGATGGGCTCCAAAATGAGAAGATTGAGGTTTCTGTCGTTCAAAAGATCGCATTGATCGATTGCCTTAGTCGCGCAGGGTACCGGCGTATCGAATGTGCAAGTTTTGTCAGTCCCAAATGGGTGCCTCAAATGGCAGGCAGTGCTGATGTATTGGGGCGGATAAGTCGGGCTGATGGCGTGCGCTATGCAGCACTTACCCCCAATATGCGCGGGTTTAACGATGCTAATGAAGCGAATGCCGATGAGGTTGCTGTGTTTGGATCTGCTTCAGAGGGGTTTTCAAAAGCGAACATTAACGCAAGCATTGATGAGTCCTTGGATCGGTTTGCGACTGTGATTGAGGCTGCGCGTACCATTGATATGCCGGTGCGTGGGTATGTGTCTTGTGTCGTTGGCTGCCCGTATGGCGGAGAGGTAGACCCAAGTGCGGTTGCCCGTGTGGCTGAGCGTCTGTTCAGCATGGGGTGCTATGAGATTTCGTTAGGGGATACGATTGGTGTTGGAACCCCAGACACCATCGTGAAAATGTTGATGGCAGTGCGTGAGGTTGTCCCAGTTGCGCGTTTGGCGGGGCATTATCACGACACCAATGGGCGGGCGATGGATAACATCGATGCATCCCTTGCGCTGGGCGTTCGTGTGTTTGACGCTTCAGTGGCTGGATTGGGTGGTTGCCCTTATGCACCTGGCGCTGCAGGGAATGTTGCAACTGAAGATGTGGCCGCGCATTTGCAGCGATTGGGCTATGAGACGGGCCTTGATCTGACAGTTATTGAACAGGCCGCTGAAATGGCCCGTGCGATACGAGACATATAAAAACCTATCTGGAGTGAATTCTTGTTTGAAACACTGAAAATTGATGTGGACGCGCGTGGCGTCGCCACATTGACTTTGAACCGCGAAGCCAAGCACAACGCATTGTCGGCTGAAATGTTAGCTGAACTGACACAAGCCGCGGCTGATCTGGGGGAGGATGACAACGTGCGTGTTGTTGTTCTGACGGGGACAGGCAAATCATTCTGTGCGGGTGGTGATCTGGGGTGGATGAGCGAGCAGATGCAAGCGGACCCTGAAACCCGCGCAAAAGAGGCGTCAAAGTTGGCCTTCATGCTGCAAGCGTTGAACACGATGCCCAAGCCAATGATTGGTGCGTTGCAGGGCAACGCCTTTGGGGGTGGTGTAGGTATGGCCGCGGTTTGTGATGTTGCAATTGGAATCGACAGTTTGAAAATGGGGCTTACTGAAACGCGTCTTGGCATTATTCCCGCTACGATAGGCCCTTACGTGGTCTCACGGATGGGAGAGGGCAGGGCGCGGCGTGTTTTTATGTCATCGCGCATATTTGACGCAGCTGAGGCTGTGGAGCTGGGGTTGCTCGCACGGGCTGTGCCCGCGGAACAGTTTGCAGAGGCGCTTGAAGCCGAAGTTGTGCCGTACTTGTCCTGTGCCCCTGGAGCGGTTGCGGCAGCCAAAGCATTGGCGCGCAGATTGGGCCCTCGGATTGATGAGAGAACCATCGAAATTACTATAGAAGCACTGAAAACTCGTTGGGAAACTGACGAAGCGACGGAAGGCATTGGCGCATTTTTTGACAAACGCAAAGCTTCATGGATGTGATCTTCGAACCGGTTGGAAGACCGTAGTATGATGACATTTTACAAGTGAATCACCGCCACAATAGGATGGTAGTTCATTGCCCAATGTGCGTCATAAGTGCGCACACAGATTAACCGAATGGGAACTGCTGCGGTGATAGCGCTGCAAACAGGGGCATTTGGGTGCCAAAATTGCTGTTGCGTTGGTTGACCCCACCACGAGTGGGGAGTACACCCCCAACCGTTAACCTCGCGACTAGATGCGCAGGCAAAAGTGTTGCGTTAGACAAAGGAGCCACCGTGGAAGAAATGCTTAGGGAGTATCTCCCGATTCTCGTATTTCTAGCCGTCGCCATTGGGCTCGGCCTAATTCTTATCCTTGCAGCGGTTGTGATTGCTGTCAGCAATCCAGACCCTGAGAAGGTTTCTGCATACGAATGCGGGTTCAACGCATTTGATGATGCACGAATGAAATTTGATGTTCGATTCTATCTAGTCTCGATCTTGTTCATTATTTTCGATCTCGAAATTGCTTTTCTGTTCCCTTGGGCGGTCGCCTTTAAGGATATAAGCATGGCAGGTTTCTGGTCGATGATGGTGTTCTTGGCTGTGTTGACAGCTGGTTTCGCTTACGAGTGGAAAAAAGGAGCCTTGGAATGGCAGTAACTGACGCAGGCTCCTTTGGCGCAGGTCCAGCATATGCTGGCGGCGACAGAGAGCACGCTACGCAAGCTTTGAATGCTGAATTGCAAGACAAAGGTTTCTTGCTGACCTCAACAGAAGATTTGATCAACTGGGCCCGTACGGGGTCTTTGCACTGGATGACCTTTGGGTTGGCATGTTGTGCGGTTGAAATGATGCACACTGCTATGCCGCGCTACGATCTTGAGCGCTTCGGTACTGCGCCACGTGCGTCCCCACGTCAATCAGATTTGATGATCGTTGCGGGTACTTTGACAAACAAAATGGCACCAGCTTTGCGGAAGGTCTATGACCAAATGCCCGAGCCACGTTACGTGATCTCAATGGGTTCATGTGCAAATGGTGGCGGTTACTACCACTACAGCTACTCAGTTGTTCGTGGGTGTGACCGCATCGTCCCTGTTGATGTATATGTGCCAGGCTGCCCACCAACGGCGGAAGCTCTTGTTTATGGCATCCTTCAGTTGCAACGCAAAATCCGCCGTACTGGCACAATTGTTCGGTAAGGACCAAATATGTCTGATAGCTTGAAAGAACTAGGCGGATACATCGAGGCAAAACGCCCTGATTGTGTTTTGGCTTGGGACGTTACCCAAGGTGAATTGAACGTCGACGTTGCCCCTGCGAACATAGAGGGGCTTGTTGAGTTCTTGAAATCTGACCAGACCTGCAAGTTCTCAACTCTCGTGGATATCACGGCTGTTGACTACACAGGCCGCGCCAAACGTTTTGATGTCATTTACCATTTCCTTAGCATGTATCAAAACCACCGCATCCGTTTAAGGGTTTCTGTACGTGAAGAGCAAATGGTATCATCCATCTGCGAAATTCACCCGTCAGCGAACTGGTTCGAGCGCGAAGTGTTCGACATGTTTGGCATCTTGTTCACGGGTCACCCTGATTTGCGCCGTATCCTGACCGACTATGGTTTCCGCGGATATCCACTGCGCAAAGACTTCCCGACAACGGGCTATACCGAGGTGCGTTACGACGAAGTTGAAAAACGTGTTGTTTATGAACCTGTAAGTTTAGTCCAAGAATACCGTCAATTCGATTTCATGAGCCCATGGGAGGGTGCAGAATACATCCTACCGGGTGATGAAAAAGACGGCGCAGAGAAAGGGGCGAAGTAATGGGTATCATTTGGTGGCTTATCATTGGTGTCGCAACCATTATTCCTATGCTCAAGCTGTTGCCGTTCTTTGGTATCAACACATACTGGGCTGCGATCTGCATTCTGCCAATTGGCACTGTGGGTTTGATCTGGTGGATGAGCATTAAGTTGCAAGAGTTGGAGAAGCGTTAAAATGATGGATGGCTCAAAAGGCTTCGATGATGCGCTGACCGGCGAACAGAAGATCCGCAACTTTAATATTAACTTTGGCCCGCAGCACCCTGCGGCCCACGGCGTTTTACGTTTGGTGCTAGAGTTGGACGGCGAGATCGTAGAACGCTGCGATCCACACATCGGCTTGCTACACCGTGGCACTGAAAAGCTGATGGAAAGCCGCACTTACCTCCAAAACCTTCCATATTTTGACCGCCTCGACTACGTGGCACCAATGAACCAAGAACATGCTTGGTGCTTGGCGATCGAAAAGTTGACAGGCGTTGAAGTTCCGCGTCGTGCGTCCTTGA
Source organism: Paracoccaceae bacterium (assembly GCA_018647275.1). Taxonomy (GTDB): domain Bacteria; phylum Pseudomonadota; class Alphaproteobacteria; order Rhodobacterales; family Rhodobacteraceae; genus Ascidiaceihabitans. The sequence continues at coordinate 134 of JABGTH010000365.1, read as the reverse complement.
TCCGCGTTTTGTATTGTGAAATCGGGCGTGTGTTAAACCACATCTTGAACGTCACAACGCAGGCGATGGATGTTGGTGCGATGACACCTTTGGCATGGGGCTTTGAAGAGCGCGAAAAACTCATGTGCTTTTAC
>JABGTH010000364.1 GCA_018647275.1 Paracoccaceae bacterium | reverse complement strand
GCGTGCCAGTTTTTCCACCCTTATGTGTGAAGTTATCGGTGGGTATGGAGAGGGTGGCTGTGCCCAGAACGTCATTGGTCAGTTTATCAAACGCAGGACGCAAAGTGGTGACATCAATCAGATCATGTTCGTCAGTCAGGAACATTTCACCCACGTAAGGCCATAACCTGTCAAGCCCAGCTTGCATCCGCTTATGGCTTTCTTCAGTTCCGTCCCCAAGAGCGATGACCGTGTCGCTTGAACGCTCCAGATGATATGTCACTTCTTTCAGTGACTTCTCTGCAATGGCTGCGATATCTGAATTCTTAGATGATTTGAGCGCAGCCAGAACCAATGAATGCCACGCATCAAAAAGGAATTGGCGCATCATTGTGTGGCCAAAGTCGCGGTTTGGTTGTTCGACTAACAACAGATTGCGAAAATCCCAAACATCACGATGAAACGCCAAAGCATCTGCATCGCGACCTTTGTCTTCACATTCGGCTGCTAAACCCAACCAAAGTTGTGTCTGTCCGATCAGATCAAGTGCAGTATTTGCCAGCGCAATGTCCTCTTCCAAAACGGGCGCAACACCGCACCATTCAGAAACGCGGTGGCCAAGGACCAATGAGTTATCGCCCATTCGAAGAAGAAATTGTAACGGATCGCTCACATTGCACCCACTTCATCAGGTATGTCGAAAAACGTCGGGTGGCGGTACACTTTATCATCCGCGGGATCGTATAAAGAACCCTTATCCTCTGGGCTGGATGCTGCAATAGCGCTGGACTCGATCGCCCAGATGCTCACGCCTTCTTTGCGTCGTGTATAAACATCGCGTGCGTTTTTGATTGCCATTTCCGCATCAGGTGCATGGAGGCTGCCAACGTGGCGATGGGACAAACCGTGCGCGCCGCGAATAAAGATTTCCCAAAGGGGCCAGTCGTTTGTGCTCATGTTATTTACTCCGCAGCTACTGTGCAGCGCCGCCAAGCGCTTTGATCGACGAAGTCCCAGCCAAAGGCGTGGTCTGTCGACCCGTGTTTTTGAAGATATTCCAAGCGCTCCATTGCCTCAGCCAAGTCAGGGGTGTGGTTATCTTCAACCATCCACATCACGAAATGATGTGATGTCATGGCTTGAAACCAATCTTCCTTATGTTCGTAAAACCGCGCATGAACGTTGTTGAAAACGTAGTTGCCAAGTGGCGCAACATCTTTCCAAACGGACGTGTTTGAGATTACTTCGGCATCACCCGGTGCGCTGATGTCTTTTGCGTTTCCACTGTCAGAATTCATGCTCCAAACAAAACCGGGGCTGCGTTCAGCCAGGGCATTGATAGTGTCCAGATTGTCCATAAATTCGGACATGCGCGGATAATCTAGCGGATAGGTTGTGTAACCAACATTGAGTTCAGCCAGTCTCATTCTGCGGCGACCTTCATTGCTTTCTTTTTGGCCGCGTGCGCCATCATACCATCGCGAACCCACGCACCATCATCCCAAGCCTTGTTGCGTGCTTCCATCCGTTCAGTCGTTTCTGGACCGTTGCCGCGTAGAACGTCAAAGAACTCATCCCAGTCGGGTTGGCTGAAATCGTAACCGCCCTTTTCTTCGTTCCATTTTAGGTTCTCATCGGGAACGGTCAGACCAAGGTATTCAGCTTGCGGAACAGTTTGATCCACAAACTTTTGGCGCAGTTCGTCGTTAGAATTCATCTTGATCTTCCACGCCATAGATTGCGCGGAATGGACTGAATTTTCATCCGATGGACCGAACATCATCAGTGACGGGCCCCAGAAGCGGTTAAGGGCGTCTTGTGCCATGTGCTTCTGCGCATCGGTCCCTTTTGCCATCGTCATCATGATGTCGAAACCTTGGCGTTGGTGAAACGACTCTTCTTTACAAATTCTTACCATCGCCCGCGCATAAGGGCCGTAGGATGTGCGCTGCAATGGCACTTGGTTCATAATTGCCGCACCATCGACCAACCAACCCACGGCACCCATATCCGCCCATGTTAGGGTCGGGTAATTGAAAATGCTTGAGTATTTCATGCGGCCATCAAGCAACATCTCAGTCAGTTCATCACGGGTCACGCCGAGCGTTTCAGCAGCGCAATAAAGGTACAGACCGTGACCTGCTTCGTCTTGAACTTTGGCCAGTAAAATTGCT
>JABGTH010000362.1 GCA_018647275.1 Paracoccaceae bacterium | reverse complement strand
TGATGAACAAGTAGGCCAGTCCATATTTCTTCTGCAACTCACGCAACAACTCGATGATCTGAACCTGAACAGTCGCGTCCAACGCCGAAGTGGGTTCATCCAGAACCAAAAGCTTTGGTCGCAAAACCATCGCCCTTGCAATAGCAATACGCTGACGTTGTCCGCCTGAAAATTCATGCGGATAGCGATCCATCGTTGCAGGATCGAGCCCCGTTTCCAGCATTACTTCAGCGACAAGGTCGCGTTGATCACGATCACGATCAACGTTGTGAATTTTCAAACCTTCAGAAATAATCTGCGCACATGTCATACGTGGGCTTAGGCTCCCGTACGGGTCCTGAAACACGATCTGCATATCTTTGCGCAGATGGCGCAACTGCTTGGTCGACCAGCTGCGAATGTTCTGACCTTTGTAGGTGATACCGCCCTCAGACGTGATCAGGCGCATAATGGCTAATGCCATCGTCGTTTTGCCAGAGCCACTTTCGCCGACGATACCCAACGTCTCCCCTACCCTGACAGACAATGAGGATGCATTGACCGCCTTAATGTGACCAATCGTTCTGCGCAGTATCCCACCATGGATTGGGAACCAAATCTTAAGCTTATCTGTTTCAACGACGACTGGCGCATTTTCTGCAACTGGTTCTGGGTGCCCACTTGGTTCCGCGCTGAGCAATTTGATAGTGTAGGGGTGTTGCGGATTTGCGAACAATTCCGCCGTGGGCCCACTCTCAACCATTTCACCTTGCTGCATTACAAACACGCGGTCCGCGATGCGGCGCACAATTGCAAGGTCGTGGGTAATAAACAAAAAACCCATACCCTCGGCGTCTTTCAGGTCTTTCAGCAGATCAAGAATTTGCGCCTGAATGGTCACGTCCAAAGCCGTTGTTGGCTCATCCGCGATCAAGATGTCCGGCTTGTTTGCCAAAGCCATCGCAATCATCACACGCTGGCGTTGTCCCCCTGACAATTGGTGCGCATAACTGGATAGCCGTGTTTCCGCGTCACGAATGCCAACCTTTTCCAACAACTCCAACACGCGAAAACGGGCCTGTGCACCTATGATCCCTTGATGTAGCGCAAGGCTTTCGGTCAGTTGTTTTTCAATCGTGTGCAGCGGGTTCAATGATGACATTGGTTCTTGGAAAATAAAACTAATGTCATTGCCGCGTACTTGGCGCAGGCGTTGTTCATCCGCACCAATCAGTTCCTGACCATCATATTTGACAGAGCCGCTCACCTGCGCGCTATCACCCAACAATGATAAAGTGGACAACGCAGATACAGATTTCCCTGATCCAGACTCACCAACTATGGCCACAACTTCACCGCGGTTCACCGTAAAGCTGACGCCTCGCACTGCAGGTGTCACTACGCCATCTTGGCGAAAACCAACATTCAAATTTTGCACGTCTAGTAAGGCGGTCATTGGAATGTCTTTCGTGGGTCAAAGGCATCGCGGACACCTTCAAAAATGAACACCAAAAGCGACAACATAACAGCGAATGCACCAAACGCTGTGAATGCCAACCAGGGGGCCTGAAGGTTCTGTTTCGCCTGCAATGTCAGCTCACCCAACGAGGGGGCAGAAGACGGCAAACCAAAGCCAAGGTAATCGAGGATCGCCAGGGTCGAAATTGTCCCCGTGATCAGGAATGGCAGCATGGTCAATGTCGCAACCATAGCGTTTGGCAACATATGGCGGAACATGATGGTGACGTTACCAACACCCAAAGCGCGGGCGGCACGGACGTATTCAAGGTTGCGTGCACGCAGGAATTCGGCACGCACAACACCAACCAGACTAGTCCACGAGAACAGCACCAACAAGAACACCAACAGCCAGAAACTACGCCCCAAAATAGCGAACATTATAATGATGACATAGATCACAGGAATTGCAGACCATACTTCAATCACGCGCTGGAAAATCAAATCTGTCAGCCCACCAAAGAACCCCTGCACCGCACCTGCGACGATACCAATCAACGTTGCAGCGCCGGTCACCATCAACGTGAAAAATACTGACAAACGGAATCCATGGATAACTCGTGCCAACACATCACGTTTGCTCCCATCTGTGCCCAACAAGTTTTGCGCGCTGGGCGGCAATGGTGCTGCACCCGGTCGTTCCACCGCTGTATCAAAGGAATAGGGGATCAGTGGCCAAATCGTCCAACCTTTATTGATCACATCACCGTTCACAATGCCATCAGCGCTGTCTTCAATGACACCCTCAGGGTCATCGAAACAGACATCCAATCCTCCCGAAACAATCAGGCATTCCACCTCTTGATCGCGGTAAACCGCTTCGGTTTTAAAGTCGCCACCGAATTCGGTCTCAGGATAAAAATTCAAAATCGGGGTGTAATAGCTGCCCTGATAGCGAACAAGAATTGGCTTATCATAGGCCAATAGCTCTGCGCACAGGCTTAGCCCGAAAAGGATTGAGAACAACACAAGCGACCAGTACGCCCGCTTGTTGCGGCGAAAATTGCGCCAGCGACGTTGGTTTAGAGGGGACATAGCCATCAGCCCTCCCTCTTCTCAAAATCGATGCGTGGATCGACAAGCACATACATCAGGTCCGACAGGATCGCGACGAGCAAACCCATCAAACCAAAGATGTACAGAGTGCCAAATACAATTGGATAGTCACGTGCGACTGCTGCCTCAAATCCCAATCGGCCGAGGCCATCGAGGGAAAAGATGGTTTCGATGATCAGGGAGCCACCGAAGAAAACCGAGATAAACAAACTTGGAAAACCAGCGATCACAATCAACATCGCGTTGCGAAAAACGTGACCATACAGAACTTGGCGTTCGCTTAGGCCTTTGGCCTTGGCCGTCACCACATACAGCTTCTTAATCTCATCCAAAAAACTGTTTTTGGTCAGCAAAGTCAGGGTCGCAAAACCACCAATTGTACCCGCCAGTACTGGCAGTGTGATGTGCCAAAAATAGTCCAGCACCTTGCCCATCGCTGTTAGGTCATCAAAATTGTTAGAAGTCAGACCACGCAGCGGGAACCATTGATAATAACTACCACCGGCAAACAGAACCAACAGCATGATTGCAAATAAAAAGCTAGGGATCGCATAGGCCGCGATGATAAACGCGCTGGTCCATGTATCAAACCGCGAACCATCTTTGACCGCTTTGCGAATACCCAAAGGTATCGAAACCGCGTAGGCGATCAACGTCGACCAAAGGCCAAGTGTGATAGAGACGGGCAGCTTTTCCTTCACCAAGTCGATAACAGAGATCGATCTAAAATAGCTTTCACCAAAATCAAAACGGACATAATTCCAGACCATATTCAAGAAACGTTGGACCGGTGGCTTGTCAAAACCAAACTCTGTCTCTAGCTCTTTAATATACTCAGGTGGCAAACCACGTGCGCCAATATATTGGCTATCGGATCCCGTGCTAAGATCATCAACACCCGCGTCACTGCCAGCGCCTGTTATGCCTTTCAACACATCGCCTTGCCCCTGAGCACGCGCAATCGCCTGTTCAACAGGGCCACCGGGCACAAACTGCACCAAGGTGAAATTCACCAACAGAATACCCAACAGCGTTGGAATAATCAGCAAAAGCCGTCTTAGTATATATGAGCTCACGTGCGGGTTATCTCAGCGCCCCAGATTCACGAAGTTTGGCGGCTTTGTCTTCTTCAAACCACCAAAAATCGAGGTATCCCAAACCATAGGCTGGGATGGTTTCAGGGTGCCCAAATTGGTCATAATACGCCACCCAGTGAGACGCGTTGTACCAAACTGGGATCATGATGAATTCATGGCGAAGGACACGATCCAGAGCCATCAATGATGCGACTTCGTCTTCTCGTGTCAGAACCTGCAACGAGGCATCGATCACCGCATCAACCAAGGGGCTAGCCAAACCTGCTGGATTGAACAGTGAGTATGCAGCATCTTTAGACCCAAACTGTTGGGGCAATGAAGTCCCCGTCCCCAAGAATGCGCTATAACCACTAAAGATCATATCGTAGTCACGATCGCGACGACGGGACGTGAATTGTGATGAATCCACGCTTTCTAGTTTAAGCTTAGCACCTAGTGTATCAACGTTGCTAATAAAGTTCTCAACAATACCGTTCAGCGTGTCAGAAGAACTTGAATTATATAAGAAGCTAAGTTCAAGCGCCTCGCCTGCTGCATTACGGCGAACGCCGCTCGCATCCACGGCCCAACCGGCATCATCCAAAAGTTTACTTGCGGCACGAATATTGCGCCGATCCAACAAACGATTTGCACTAGAGGTATGTGGCATCTTAATAGGTTCGTTCATGATTTCATCAGGAACCAAATCACCAAGCGATTGCAAAATCTCTAGCTCTTTGCCCTCAGGGACACCTCTTGCCATAAGCGGCGTGTCTTGGGTAAACGAAGCACGCTGTTTGAACAATCCGTGTTGAAGAGATTCATTTGTCCATTCAAAATTATAGGCCAACGCGATTGCATGACGCACTCGGCTGTCCTTCAGGATCTCAGAACCTAAGTTAAACACAAATCCACTTGGCGACGGAGGGGACCCATTAGGGAGGCTTTTCTTGACGATCTGTCCGTTCTGGACTTTTTCGAACTCATAGGCTGTAGCCCACTTCTTAGAATTACGCCCCTGACGGAATGTATATTCGCCAGCTTTGAATGCCTCAAACGCGGCTGTGTCATCACCGAAATATTCAATGCGAATTAAATCGAAATTGTTGCGACCTTTATTGAACGGCAAATCATTACCCCAATAATCAGGATTGCGTTTGTAAACGAGGCGACGATTCACATCGACGTTTTCGATCATATACGCACCAGAACCGGGAGAAACCTCCATCCGACTTTCGTCTAAGCCAAGACCAGTTTCCTCGTACCACTTTTTGGACCACGCAGGGATGCCGCCCACCAATTCGATTAGGCTTCGGCGCGAAATGTCTTCAGCAAAGTAAAACTTAATCTTATGGTCGTTTAGTATTTCAACTTTCGGGATCATCTTACGAACTGCATCATCGTAAGATTTCAAACCTTCATCAAGCAATAGATTGTGGCTGAACTTTATATCGTGGGCAGTCACAGGGGTGCCGTCCGAAAATTTTGCTTCTGGGCGCATGTTAAAGATCACCCAGTTGCGGCCCT
>JABGTH010000264.1 GCA_018647275.1 Paracoccaceae bacterium | reverse complement strand
CGCACAAAGGCGTCGTCGCATTATGATCGAAGTAAACTCTGGTCACGACACATCCATCTTCATCTTACAAAACTAACTCCGGGGGAGTCCGCAGGACGGGGGCTAGCTCACATTTCAACTTGTCAAATATCCACAACATCAAACAGATTTGGGACAGCAGGGCACGGTGCCAACTCATTGGAAATCACATCCGACAGCCGCGTTTGGTGCAAATACACATAAACATTCGCGCTTAGACCTTCCCACAACCGATTGGTCAAAGACTGCGCACGCGAACCCGAAGCACCGCCAGATGCACCAGCCCCTTTGTGCATTGCATCAACGGATTCATCGACAGCAGACAGAATATCCACAACCCGAATTTCGGACGGCGAACGGGCCAGACGGTAACCGCCACCCGGGCCACGCACAGACGAAACCAATTCAGAGCGACGCAACTTCACGAACAATTGTTCAAGGTATGGTAGTGAGATGCTCTGACGTTCAGCGATATCGCCAAGGCTCACCAGATTCCCCTCGGGCTGCAACGCGATGTCAGCCAACGCGACCATTGCATAGCGACCTTTCGTCGACAGTTTCATCGCAAAATCCCTTGCTTTCGCTAGATTTGATTGACGTTACGCACGCAACGCCATACATCGCAACAAATGCGCAAGCCGTGCGCGCATTTTATTTAGAAACGTTCTAAGGTAACCGGTTATATTCGTCAAGAATTGAACCACCACCCGTCGACTCAAAAATGCAAGGACGCTCATGCCCGAGGTTATTTTCCCAGGACCCGAAGGCCGCCTTGAAGGCCGCTATCACCCTCAAAAAGAACGTGACGCACCGATCGCGATCGTTTTACACCCGCACCCACAATTTGGCGGCACTATGAACCACAAGGTTGTGCATTCACTGCATTATGCCTTTTACAATATGGGGTTCACAGTCCTTCGCTTCAACTTTCGCGGTGTTGGCCGTTCGCAAGGCGAATACGACCAAGGCATCGGCGAGTTATCTGATGCGGCGTCTGCGCTGGATTACCTCCAGTCAATGAACAACAACTCCAAGCATTGCTGGGTCGCTGGTTTCTCGTTTGGGGCTTGGATTGGCATGCAACTGCTTATGCGTCGCCCCGAAATTACTGGTTTCATCTCGGTTGCGCCACCTGCGAATATGTATGACTTCTCGTTCCTTGCACCCTGCCCGTCTTCTGGCTTGGTCATCAACGGTACGGCTGACCGCGTGGCACCGCCTGCAGACACCCACACCCTTGTTGGTAAGTTGCATGAGCAAAAAGGTATCACGGTCACACACACCGAAGTTGAAGGTGCTGGCCACTTCTTTGAAGAACCACACCTGGACACGATGATTGGTCACACCACTGACTATGTGAAGCGCCGCTTGACTGAAAACACCCGTTAATGAGTGATCCAGCCGTAACATAAATGGTTAACACACTGGCTGTTGAATGTTAGCCGTTCAAAAAGAGGTTGGTGACGACCGTCTGTTTATGAAGGTTGGTGAAGTTTTAGGTGCATCCAGCCGAACGCTGGAAGACGCATTTTTGACGGCAATCCGTACGCGGATGGCCGAAATTCAAGGGCGCGACTTCTTAGTAAAACAAATTAAGGCGCACCGCGCCAACAAAGCTGAAAAAGTTAGGCGGGGATATATAAATGACAGCCCGCCTAGACCAGCAAATAGCCTTTCTTAATGAGGCGGACAAACTCAAATCTATTGAGCGCGCAACTGTACTTGCAGACCGCTCGCGTGCTGAAAATAGTGCCGAACATTCATGGCACCTAACGCTATATGCGCTGGTGCTGTCTGATCAGGCCAAATCAGGCGTGGATATCGCGCGTGTCATCAAAATGCTGATCCTACATGATCTGGTTGAGATCGATGCAGGTGACAACCCGATCTTTGACGACGTCGATGTGGCCGCAATGGAGGCCGCCGAACAAGTTGCCGCCGATCGAATTTTTGGTATACTTCCCAATGACCTGCGAGATGAGCTTCGCTCTATTTGGGAAGAGTTTGAGACCGCAGAAACAGATGATGCACAATTCGCAAAATCATTGGATCGCTTCCAACCCCCAATGCTGAACCTCGCAGCCGGTGGTGGCAGCTGGACAGACTACAACGTCACCGAACAAATGATCGAAGATCGTGTTGGGTCAAAGATTAAGGTCGGTGCGCCGGCTCTTTGGGATTACGCACGCGCCAAAATATCTGCGTTCTTTAGAACTGCCAACTGATCATCGGTTATGAATCTTGTAAGGCATTTACGTGATCAACTGGCTTGCAGTCT
>JABGTH010000295.1 GCA_018647275.1 Paracoccaceae bacterium | reverse complement strand
AACCTGATCCAAGGGTTCAAGCGCGCCAATAACATCTTGTCTCAAGCGGAAGCTGCGGACGGTGTCGAATACTCCTACGGTGCCGATGTGAAATTCGCTGAAACAGGCGAAGAACGCAGTCTGTTTGGTGCCCTTGATACGTCTGAGGTGAAAATCAAACCAGCTATGCGGGCCCAGGATTTTGCATCTGCTATGTCTGCAATGGCGACTCTTCGCGCGCCGATCGACGCCTTTTTTGAGGCCGTTCAAATCAACTCTGACAACCCAACGGTTCGCCGCAATCGATTGAACCTTCTCAGTCGTATCCGCACGGTTTGTTCGTCGGTGGCGGATCTAACCAAAATTGAAGGCTGATCCAACTTCGTCTGACCAAAAAAACTCCGGGGGAGCGGCCCGTATGGACGTGGGGGCTGGCCCACTTGTTTTCTGCTGTCTCGGCATGCGCTAAATCCTTGATCGCCTAGGATTTAAGCCTATGCTGCCATTGAAACCGGTAGGTGCTGCAATGCAGAATAATTCAGATACAACACTTGTTACGCAAACAGCCAAAATGGCGGCGTCCACGCATGGCGGTCGCGCAAAATGTTTGCAGCGGTTGATCCGTCTTGACCTGCCAGTGCCCAAAACAGTGGCGCTTAGTTTTACGGCGGTCTCCAAAATTGCCAATGGTGAATTGCCAGATATTGAAGCCGTACTAGCACAGTTCCCGAAAGATGCACTTTTGTGCGTGCGCCCGTCCTCTGAGGATGCGGATTGGGGTGGCCCCAGCGCTGTACTCAATATCGGGATGAACGATACTTCCTATATGGACTTGTGTGCTCAGCTAGGGACAGAGGGCGCAACTGCGATTTACACTCGGTTTGTTCAGTCCTACGCAATTAACGTTGCACGTCTTGATCCAGATATGTTTGACGATGTTATCGCATCAGGTCCCGAGGGATTGTCAGAGACATTGCGTGCGTATGAAGCTGAAACAGATGAGAAATTCCCCACTGAAGTCGGGACACAACTCGCCGCTGTGCTGCGATCGATGGCACGTGCATGGGATGGAACCTCTGCACGGTTGCTACGCCAAGGCAAGGGTGCACCTGCAGGTGCCGGTCTTGGCCTCGTGGTTCAACAAATGGCTTTCGGGGTAGGAAAGCAACAAAGCGGCTCTGGGATGTTCCAACTGGTCAACAGCGATACTGGCCAGCCGCAAATTACGGGCCGCTATCGGCGCCAAAGCCAAGGGCTAGAGGCGCTGTTCCAGGATGCTGAAGCAATGTACCTCACGCGTGACCCACGCGGCCCATCCTTTGAGGAACTGGAACCAGAATTGTTTGAAACGCTTAAAACGCATGCTGCCTTGAGCCGTTTGCGTTTGCGCGAAGAGATGCAATTAGAGTTCACAGTTGATAACGGTAAGCTCAATATTTTGGACGGGATCCGTGTCGCTAGATCATCACGTGCGGCTGTTCGTATCGCGGTCAGTTTAGCCAATGATAAAATAATCCCACGCCAAGAAGCCTTGATGCGCGTTGAACCACTGTCACTGAATGAACTATTACACCGCCAAGTTGACAGTGAAGCCCTGCGTGATGTTGTGGGCCACGGCATTGCTGCCAGTCCGGGTGCCGCTACGGGTAAGCTGGTGTTCACTGCCGCCGATGCGCAAGCGCACGCGGCCCGCGAAGAAGATTGTATTCTTGTGCGCCGTGAAACGTCTCCTGAAGATATTCGTGGAATGCAAGCAGCACGCGCCGTTTTGACAGAGCGGGGCGGGGTTACCAGTCATGCTGCCGTCATTGGGCGCGGCATTGGTTTGCCCTGTGTCGTTGGCGTATCCAATATTCGGTTCGTGCCAAGCAAGAAGCAGCTTATTCTGGCAGATGGCCGCATTCTTGAAGAGGGCGAGGTCGTCACAGTTGATGGTACGTCCGGGCAGGTTTTGTTGGGCGTTGTCGCGATGCAAGAAGCAGCACTTGATGACGCATTTCAAACCTTGATGGAATGGGCAGATGAAGAACGCGACATTGGCATTCGTGCCAATGCGGATACGCCTGCTGATGCTCAAACTGCGCGTAACTTCAACGCTCAAGGTATCGGTCTGTGCCGCACAGAACATATGTTTTTTGAGGCAAGCCGTCTGACAGTGATGCGTGAGATGATCTTTGCAGAAACATCAAAAGACCGTCGCGCTGTACTTGAGCGCCTCTTGCCGATGCAACGCGAAGATTTCACCGAACTGTTTCGCATTATGCAGGGACAACCGGTTTCGATCCGCCTGTTCGATCCGCCCTTGCATGAATTCCTTCCAGCAGACCGCAATGGTCAGCGCGAACTGGCTGAAGCCCTTGATCTGCCGTTGTCGGACGTTACGCGTCGTATCGAAGCGATGCGTGAGTATAACCCCATGCTTGGTTTGCGTGGGGTGCGTCTTGGTGTGACCGTCCCAGAGATTT
>JABGTH010000323.1 GCA_018647275.1 Paracoccaceae bacterium | reverse complement strand
TGTGGAAGCCCGTTTCCCAGATCCATTGTGCAACCCATACTTGGGCTTTGCCGCGTTGTTGATGGCGGGCTTGGACGGCATTGAAAACAAGATCCATCCGGGTGAGGCCGCTACCAAGGACCTCTACCATTTGCCACCAGAAGAAGACAAATTGGTGCCAACCGTTTGCTCTAGCTTAGACCAAGCGCTTGAGGCGTTGGACGGAGATCGTGCCTTCTTGACTAAGGGCGGTGTATTCACCGACTCTTGGATCGATGCCTACATCGAGTTGAAGATGCAAGAAGTCAACCGCTCACGTGTGGAAGTTTCCCCTGTCGAATTCGACATGTACTTCAGCATGTAAGTTGGCGCTCTGATGCGAATAAGGGCGGTTTCGACCGCCCTTTTTTTTATCAATCACTTGTCACATTGACGCCTGATAACCATGCGCACTAAAGCAGCTACCCCCGATGAGTCCGCGTCGACGGCCAGCACGGTCATTGCCGACCGCTATACGGTGTTGGATGCGCTAGCCACCTCCGTCGCGGTTGTGGACTTGCGTTCCCGCGTGACCCATCTCAATGCAGCCTTTGAAGATTTGTTAGGCATCTCCCGTCGCATCTTGATGGGGACGAAATTGGTCAACTATTTTGTGGAAGCAGATTTGCTTGCGCAATCGATTGATGCAGCCCGCAACAATGCATTCACGGTCACGCGTTTTGAGGCGACCGTTCAGCGAGACCTGTCGACTCTGGGGACCCCCGTCCATATCATCGTTTCTCGTCTAGAGGAGGTTGATCACGTGATGGTGGAGATGTTGCCTGTCGAGAAGCAATTGCGTCAAGAGCGTGAGGAGCGTTTGGTCGACCAAGCCATGGCGAACAAGGAGTTGATCCGTGGTCTCGCCCATGAGATTAAAAACCCACTGGGTGGCATTCGCGGCGCAGCACAGCTATTGGAAATGGACCTTGAGAACAAGGCCTTACACGAATACACCCAAGTCATTATTCACGAGGCTGATCGTTTGCAGACACTGGTCGATCGGCTGCTGGCGCCTCATAGGCGGCCGCACGTCGTCGCTGACATGAACATTCACGAGGTTTGCGAGCGGGTGCGCTCTGTCTTGTTGGCGGAGTATCCCGACGGACTTCACATTCAGCGCGATTACGATTTTTCTATCCCTGAGTTCCAAGGGGATAAAGAGCAACTGATACAGGCGGTGCTCAACATTGCACAAAATGCGGCGCAGGCAATGGCTGATCTGGTGCAACGAAAAAAGGCGGCGCTCACGTTTAAAACACGTGTGGCACGCCAAACGACCGTTGGCAAAGTACGCTACAAGCTGGCACTGGAATTGCATGTCATAGACAACGGCCCCGGCGTGCCTGATGCCATCAAAGACCGTTTGTTTTACCCCCTCGTATCGGGGCGTGATGGTGGGACGGGGTTGGGCCTGACCTTAGCGCAAACCTTTGTGCAGCAGCACCAAGGTTGGATTGAATGTAACAGTGAGCCGGGTCAGACCGACTTTAGGATTCTGATTCCCTTGTCATAAATGAATGGCAGTCAACTACAAGGATATGCACCATGAAGCCCATTTGGATCGTTGACGACGACCAGTCTATTCGCTTCGTCCTTGAACGCGCGTTGCAGCGGGAGGGCTTGGTAACGCGTTCATTTACAGAAGCGAATCAGGTGCTGGCTGCTCTGGCGGATGCCGAGGCCTCTGAATTACCCAGTGTATTGGTCAGCGATATCCGCATGCCGGGGGTGAACGGTCTGGAGTTGCTTGCAAAAGTGAAGACGAGACAAGCGGATCTTCCCATCATCATCATGACCGCCTACTCAGATTTGGATAGTGCGGTCTCGGCGTTCCAAGGGGGCGCTTTTGAGTATCTGGCGAAACCCTTTGATGTCACCAACGCCGTTGAATTGGTGCGTCGTGCGTTAGAGGAGTCCACAGCCGCACCCGATATGGGCGCAGCCCCTGCTATAACGCCTGAAATGTTGGGGCAAGCGCCTGCAATGCAGGAGCTTTTTCGTGCAATCGGGCGCTTGAGCCAAAGTCATGTCACGGTGCTCATCACAGGTGAGTCGGGCACGGGTAAAGAACTGGTAGCCAAGGCATTGCACAAGCATTCGCCGCGTGCTGCAGGCCCATTCGTTGCGATTAACACGGCCGCTATTCCCAAAGACCTATTGGAGTCTGAGCTCTTTGGTCATGAGCGAGGCGCGTTTACGGGGGCGCAAACCATGCGTCGTGGCCGCTTTGAGCAGGCCGATGGCGGCACCTTGTTTTTGGATGAAATTGGCGACATGCCATTTGACTTGCAGACCCGACTATTACGG
>JABGTH010000331.1 GCA_018647275.1 Paracoccaceae bacterium | reverse complement strand
TACCTCGGCACAACAAGTAACAACCAGATTTGGCGGATATTTGGGACTTAATTCATACGATGCGCCAACGCCCCCTACCACTCAGCCTATAGTTTCCCACGACACAAATCAGCACTCCGCCCTGATAACAGCAAGAGGGGCGCTCAATCACTTGAACTCCCCTATTCCTTCAATGTCAGTTAGGCTGGCTTAAGTATTAATCACCGTCAACAATACCTTGCGCCCGAATACGGGCCCGACGAGCACGGTACGTTGGCAAGACTACCAACAGGACTGCAAAGGCAAGTAAACCCATCGTCATTGGCCGCTCAAGGATAAAGCCAATTCCACCTTCAAGTTGCATAGCGCGGCTAAAGTTGTCCTCTAACATTTGCCCCAAGATGAACCCGATCAATAGCGGTGCCAGCGGATAATCTGCAAAACGAAGAATAGTGGCGCAAACCCCGAAACCGACCAAGATCAGCAATTCCGTTGCATTGTTCTGCCCAATATAGGCCCCCATCAGAGTAAAAAACAAAATGAACGGGATCAGAAAAGTGCGCGGAACGGCCAACACTTTGGCAATGTACGGGATCAAAGGCAGGTTTAAAAACAGCAGCACCAAGTTCCCGATATACATAGAGACAATGACGGCCCAGAACACCTCAGGCTCGTCAATCATAAGACGTGGCCCCGGCGTGACGTTTAAAGCAATCAAAGCGCCAAGAAGAATGGCTGTGGTGCCTGATCCCGGAATGCCCAGCGTCAACAATGGTACAAACGATCCTGTCGCCGCTGCATTGTTGGCAGCTTCAGGTGCCGCCAAACCTTTGATCGACCCCTTACCAAACTGCTCTTGATCCTCTTTGGAAGCAATGTTGCGCTCCACCGCATACCCCAGGAAGGAGGCAATCGTCGCCCCTGCCCCCGGCAAAACACCAATCAAGAACCCTTGGATCGACTGGCGCCCAATCACAGGCGCAATCTGTTTCGCCTCATCACGCGTGATGCGCAGTTCTTTAATCTCACCACCCGCTTCATTGTTGGACCGCGCAGGGTCTAGCACCAGATACAACGCTTCTGGCAAAGCAAACATCGCCATTGCCAGCGTGATAAAGCCAAAGCCCGATTGCAAATCCATGATGCCCAGCGTGAACCTCGGTGCATTGAACAACGCGCCCTCGCCCACTGTGGCCATGATCAGACCCAGCAAAGTCATTAACAAGGCCTTGCCCACTTGGCCCGAACCCGCGAAGGCAGCGATGGCAGACAAGCCTACAACCATCAACGCGAAATATTCAGCCGAATGGAACAACAACGCGACAGAAGCCAACATCGGTGCAAAGATCATAAGCAAGATCGCACCAATAGTCCCACCACAGAACGAAGCTATCGCTGCAACTGTCAACGCCTTGCCCGCTTTGCCTTGTCTGGCCAGTGGATATCCATCAAACGAGGTTGCAACCGTTGATGCGACCCCCGGAGCATTGATCAAGATCGAGGACGTCGATCCCCCAAAAATCGCGCCATAATAAACACCCGCCAGCAAGATAAGCGCCGCGGACGGATCACCGATAGAAATCGCTACAGGGATCATAATCGCGATGATCGACATGGGGCCAAGACCGGGCAACATTCCAATGAATGTGCCGATGAGACAACCGCCGATGACCATCAACAGATTGGTGCCAGTAAATGCGGCCGTCAGACCGATCAGAATACCCTCTAACATACCCTACACTCCCAAAAAGAACGGCCAAGGCCGTAAGAAAATGCCAAGGACCTCTTGGACCAAATACCAGATACCGCCAGAGGCAAATGCCGCGACAGGTATCATGATGAACCAACGGCGCTCTCCGAGCACAACAGATCCAGTGATCAAGAAAAACATTGTTGAGCCAAGGAACCCTACAGGACGTAAGCAAAGTGCATAGGCCACCATTAAACCCAGTAGGAATAACGCCTGACCGATTTTGTAATTACCCAAGCGCGTGTAATCGATGTCCGGCTCTTTGCCCCCGCCAGTGTCTTTTTCAAGACCCAGAGCAACAGACAGGGCAACCAAGGCTCCAATCACAGATAGGATTTTAGGAAAGGTCGAAGGCCAAACAGGATTGCGTTGCATGAACGGCGGCAATGTTGCGTCCATCGTGAAAAATGCAGCGTATCCATACGCCAAGCAGATCATAAGAATGATCAATGCGATGCAACGTTCTAACGCCATTGTCGCTCCCCCCAATTTTAGTAAAAAACGGCTGGCAAGGATCGATCCCTGCCAGCCGTCAAATTTAGAACTTACAGGAAGCCCAATTCACGCATTAGATCACCGATTTCTTTTTCTTGGCCTTCAAGGAAAGTGCGGAAATCGTCGCCTGAGTTGTGGATGTTCACCCAACCGTTTGTCGCACGTACAGCTTCCCAT
This sequence comes from Paracoccaceae bacterium, assembly GCA_018647275.1. Lineage (GTDB taxonomy): Bacteria > Pseudomonadota > Alphaproteobacteria > Rhodobacterales > Rhodobacteraceae > Ascidiaceihabitans. The sequence goes on along the minus strand of JABGTH010000331.1, from coordinate 2,334 downwards.
TCTGGGGTGTCGTACATTGCTTCAAGTGCAGCTTGATACTGTGCTGTCTTTTCGTCAGACAGACCTGGTGCACCGAAGAAACCGCGCCAGTTTACAAACTCAGTGTCGATGCCCTGCTCTTTCATTGTTGGGGCATCAGCAAACGCTGCAACGCGATCAGGGGCTGTCACACCGATGATGCGGACTTCACCAGCGGTTGCCAAAGCAACGGCTTCAGAGAAACCTGTTGAAAGCGCTTTGATCTCACCAGACAACAGACCAGCCATCGCGGTGCCACCCGCATCGTATGGGATGTAGTTCACACCAACAGGATCTTCACCCGCGGCCTTCATGACCATGGCCGCAACCAAGTGGTCCATGCCGCCAGGAACAGAACCACCGCCGATAGCCGTGCCTTGCTGGTCGCCTTTGTAAGCTTCCAATAATCCCGCCATGTCAGCAATGTCGCTAGACGCTGGAACAACCAAAGCAGCGTAATCGCCGATTGTACCTGCAACCAATGTCAGGTCGCTGAAGTTATACGGGAATACACCAGTCAGTGAGCGGATCACGATAGGTGTTGAGTTCACCATCAAGGTGCCTTCTTGGCTCGCTGCGTTTTCGATCAAGTAACCAATAGCTTTACCGCCACCGCCACCAGACATGTTTTCATAAGATGCAGAACCAACCAAACCAGCTTCGGTCAATGCTTGGCCAGTCCCACGTGCTGTGCCATCCCAACCACCACCAGCGCCGCCGGGAATCAAGAAGTGAATGCTTTCAACCTTTTGGTGTCCGCCTGCAAAGGCTGGTGTGCTAAGCGCCATGACAGCTGCTGCTGTCGTCATCAGAACGCGACGTGTAAATTTCATTGTTAGGGTTCCTCCCAGATTTACCTAAATTGACATTGCCGAACATTGTCGGACATCGTGCATCTTAATCACGCCAACCTGACATCTACCTGTCACCTCATCATTTGCCCTTGGATCACATCACCATGCGCCTTCTCCTTGTCGAAGATAACGAACGCTTGGCACAGGCCTTGGTCGAGATGCTTGCTCTGGACGGTCACGGTGTGGACCATGCTGTTGTGATTTCTGAGGCACGAGAATTTGCAAGTATGGTCTCTTACGATCTGATATTGCTTGATATTATGCTTCCCGATGGTGACGGTCGCGACTTTCTCCAAGAGCTGCGGCAAAGCGCACGAGACGTTCCTGTAATCGTCTTAACAGCCCGTTCTGAGGTATCTGATAGGGTCAGCGTTTTGGACCTTGGCGCAGATGATTATCTTGTCAAACCGTTTGAGTTTACTGAGCTGGAAGCACGCTGTCGAGCGATTTTGCGGCGACGTGGTGGGGCTGCAACGAATATCAAACGAATCGGAAATGTCGAATTTGACCTACTTGGTGGCGTGCTGAAAACTGAAAGCACCCGCGTGGAACTGCGAAATCGTGAGTTGCGATTGTTCGAAGTTTTCGCTGCGAACCAGGATATCATCCTGTCCAAATCCAAATTAGTGGACCGCATATTCGCAGGCGATGAAGACGTCTCTGAGAATGCAATTGAGGTCTATGTCGGGCGTCTGCGCAAGCATCTGCGCGGCTCAACGGTTGAGATCATTACCGTTCGTGGCCTTGGTTATCGCATGACGTCAGCATGAACATTCAAGGCTCAATTTACCGGCGACTTATGCTGCAGCTCGTCGGCAGTGCAGCGATTCTAGCGGCCATCCTTTTTCTGCTATTCCAATCTTTCGCCCGTCAATTGGCCGTGGAGTCCCAAGACACGACTCTAAAGGCATCCGCCTCGGCCATCCTTGAATCTGTATCGGTTCAGCAAGGACAAGTTGTTGCGGACATTCCATATGCCGCCCTAGCGATGTTGGGGAATGTTTCCGATGACCGCGTCTTTTATCAAATTTCTCGCGGGACCGAGGTTCTTACAGGATATGAGGATTTGCCACGCAGCCTTGATAATACATCATGGACAGCGAAATATCGCGGAGATCCTATACGTTTGGTCAAGGTTTCGCGCTCCCTTCCCATCAACGGTAGCCTCACAACAATCGCTGTCACTGTCGCCCAAACTCAAGATGGATTGGCTCAAAAGCTTGGTGAAATATCGCGGACTGCAATTTTGATTGGCCTTATCTTTTTTGCGGTCGCAACGATCCTTGCCGTTTGGGCCGCTCGCAGCAGCGTGCGTCCCCTTAACATCGTCGCCGCCGCCGTGTCGCGCCGCGGCCCTGCAGACCTTCGTCCTGTGACGACGCCTGTTCCTTCGGAAATGGCACCGCTCACTCAGGCCCTCAATGCTTTTATTGCGCGCCTCGACAGGTCCCTCAGTCAATCT
>JABGTH010000359.1 GCA_018647275.1 Paracoccaceae bacterium | reverse complement strand
GCCTTAACTGGACCGGTCAGAATGTTCACGTCACCAATAAAATCAGCAACATAAACAGAATTGGGTCCTTCATAAATTTTCTCAGGAGTAGCAACCTGAATAATGCGTCCCTCGTCCATAACAGCAACGCGGGATGCAACCGTCATTGCCTCTTCTTGATCGTGGGTGACAATTACAAAGGTCGTGCCCGTCTGTTCCTGAATATCCATCAGCTCAAACTGTGTTTCTTGGCGCAGCTTCTTGTCCAACGCTCCAAGAGGTTCATCTAACAGCAACAACTTTGGTGCCTTGGCCAATGAGCGGGCTAATGCAACACGTTGGCGTTGCCCACCAGAAATCTGATGTGGTTTGCGTCGTCCAAATTTTTCCAACCGCGTCAGTTTAAGCATCTCTTCAACGCGGGTATGTAACACATCTTTGGCGACGCCGTCACGGCGCAACCCAAAGGCGATGTTCTCCCAAACGGAAAGATGCGGAAACAATGCGTAGGATTGAAACATCATGTTTACAGCCCGCTTGTTCGGTGGAATCCCCGCAATGTCATGACCAGACAATGACATCGAACCCGACGTGGGGTTTTCAAACCCCGCCAGCATACGCATCATGGTCGTTTTGCCGCAGCCCGATGGCCCTAACAAGGCAAAAAACTCGCGCTCAAAAATGTCCAACGTCAAATCATCAATGGCAACAAAGTCGCCAAAAATTTTTGTCACGTTTTTGAATGAAATAAGTGGGTCCGCGTTAGGATCGGCCCAAGGTTCGAAAACAGTCTCTACCATAAACAATCCTTGAATATGAAAGTGGGGCGCAACACAGGCTGCGCCCCGTCCTTAGAGTCTTAGGTACCAGATTTGATCTTGGTCCACATGCGCGTGACAACGCGCTGAACTTTTTGTCCATACGGACCTTTAGTGTACAGATTTTCCAGTGTTGCAGCATCTGGATAGATTGCCGTGTCACCGATTACGTCTTCGACCAAAAATTCTTGCGAAGCTTTGTTACCGTTGGCGTAATAAACATAGTTTGAAGCATCCGCCATATTTTGCGCATCCATAATGAAGTTCAAAAATTTATGAGCCGCATCAGGGTTCGGCGCATCAACTGGGATCGCCATTTGGTCAAACCACATCAATGCACCCTCAGATGGGGCGTTGTATGCGATCTCTACACCGTTTTCGGCTTCAGCAGCACGATCACGAGCCTGAAGGATATCACCGGACCAACCAAAGGCGACGCAGATGTCACCGTTCGCTAAAGCGTTGATATATTCAGAGCTGTGGAATTTGGTGATGTACGGGCGCACGGCTGACAATACAGCCTCAGCTTTTTTGATCACATCAGAGTCTTGGCTGTCTGGGTTTTCACCGATGTATTGCAACGCAGCAGGGATCATTTCAGATGGCGCGTCCAAGAAATGAACACCACATTCAGCCAATTTTTCCATATTCGCTGGGTTTAGCACCAATTCAAGTGATGAGATCGGCGCGTCGGCACCTAAAATTTCAGCAACTTTACCAGTGTTAACGCCAAGGCCAGTAGTGCCCCACATGTAGTTTATAGAATGGACATTGCCCGCATCATACTGAGCAGTGCGATCTTTGATCACGTCCCACAGGTTCACAGCATTTGGCAGCTTCGACATATCAAGCGGTTGGAAAGCACCCGCTGTGATTTGGCGCTGCAAAAATTCACCTGACGGCACCACAACGTCATAGCCAGATGAACCAGCCAACATTTTGGTTTCCAAAACTTCGTTGCTGTCAAAGACGTCATAGATCAGCTTGATGCCGGTCTCTGCTTCAAATTTGGTCAGCAATTCTTCATCAATATAATCGGACCAGTTATAAACCCGAACTTCTTCAGCCCATGCGGCCGTGGAAGCGATTGCCAATACGGCAACGGTGCTTAGCATTTGTTTCATTTTAGTCTCCCGTGTTTCGGGTCGGGTTGGTCCCGACTTAGGCCAACTTGATCAAGTTTTACTCTCTTGATCAAGACTTCTTATGTTTCAACTTTGGATCACCCGCACAAATCAACCATTTGTTGGTGCGATACCTGTGTTGACTTGGCAGTGATTGATCATATTCTCGGCTCAAATACACTCGGCCTTAACCAAGGCCCGCTTTCAAAGGAAAGTCTAATGCCCGCCATAACCAATCACCTTCCCACTGCTGAACTGCAGGCCTTAGACGCTGCCCACCACATGCACCCGTTCACAACAAATAATGAATTGGCGACGCAAGGCGCGCGGATCATTACCCGAGCAAACGGTGTTTATCTGCACGACAGCGAAGGCAACAAAATCTTAGACGGCATGGCTGGTCTTTGGTGTGTAAACATCGGTTATGGACGCGAAGAGCTGGCCGAAGTGGCAGCCCGTCAGATGAAAGAACTGCCGTACTATAACACCTTTTTTATGACGACCCACGTGCCCGCAATTGCACTTGCCAAAGAGATCGCCACACTTGCTCCTGCTCACCTGAACCACGTGTTCTTCGCAGGTTCTGGTTCCGAAGCGAATGACACCAATCTGCGCATGGTACGCACATATTGGGCGATGAAAGGCAAACCTTCAAAAACCGTCGTGATCAGCCGTAAGAATGCATACCACGGTTCATCAGTTGGTTCTGGATCACTTGGCGGCATGAGCCCTATGCATGCTCAAGGTGGCCTGCCGATCCCTGACATCACGCACATCAATCAGCCGCATTGGTGGGCAGAGGGTGGCGACGCAACACCCAACGATTTTGGTTTGGCCTGCGCAAAAGAACTAGAAACAACGATCCTCGCCATGGGCGAGGATCGTGTTGCCGCCTTTATCGCGGAACCCATCCAAGGTGCTGGTGGCGTAATAATCCCACCAGAAACCTACTGGCCCGAAGTCCAACGCATCTGCGATAAATATGAGATCCTGTTGATCGCAGACGAAGTAATCTGTGGCTTTGGCCGCACAGGGAACTGGTTTGGGTCAGAGACAGTAAACATTCGCCCAGACATCATGACCATCGCGAAAGGGCTTAGTTCTGGCTATCAACCCATTGGTGGTTCAATCGTTTCTGATGAAATCGCTACGGTGATCAATTCTGGCGAATTCAATCACGGTTATACGTATTCCGGCCACCCTGTGGCGGCCGCTGTGGCGCTCGAAAACCTGCGTATCCTGCAAGAAGAAAACGTTCTCGATCACGTCCGTAATGTGGCGGCTCCTGCCCTTGCCGAAATGTGGAATGGTCTGGGCGATCACCCGCTGGTTGGTGAAACAAAAATAATCGGCATGATGGGATCACTTGCCCTAACACCAAACAAAGAAACACGCGCCAAGTTTGCAGCTGACGCTGGAACAGCAGGCTACTTGTGCCGCGAACGCAGCTTTGCCAACAACCTGATTATGCGCCACGTTTATGATCGCCTGATCATCTCACCACCACTCGTGATCACTCCAGAAGAGATCAAGTTGGTTGGCCAGCGTGCACGCCTAGCACTAGACGAGGCCTATGTGCAGATGAAGAACTTGAACCTTCTGAAAGAAGCGTCCTAGTTAACTCTATTTGGTGGCAAATTTAGGAGATACGCCACCAAATACCTCTGCTGCCCCATCCTCAGCGATTCGAATACTCTGACCTATTCCTACATTGGCACCTGAAACACTCAGAGTTGGGCAGACATGAAACGTCATATTCGGCTCTAAAATTGCTTCGCTATCAGCATTCAATGAAATCACATCATCTGTCATGCTTGGTGGATAGGCTACGCCAATCAATCCACCAAACCCTTTACCGATATCGTCGCCATCTCCCAATGGACCCGCCAAGGCTTTAGCCACGTCGCTAACCCTATTTCCTGCTGTTGCAGCAGCAATTCCGGCGTCCAAACTTTCGATCAAAGCAGCTTCAGCGCAACGCTTTTCAACTGACACTTCACCAAGAAAAATGGTCCGGCAAAGTGGCGCATGATAGCGACGATAGCATCCTGAGAATGAGAAGGTCATGTCCTCACCAGCAACCAACGGACTGCCACTCCACGTTAGCAAGCCCGCAGCTGGGTCAGAACCTGACGGCAACATAGGTGGCATAGCTGGGTAATCTCCCCATGCATCATCTACACCTTGCATCGCATCACGAT
>JABGTH010000278.1 GCA_018647275.1 Paracoccaceae bacterium | reverse complement strand
CCCTCTAAGCGTTGGGATGATCGGATGTAGGCCGTTGCAGCGTCGGACAGCAAAACAACGCTAAGGCCCTGACGTTGCATCATACGAAGGCGCACCAGCCAACTGGCGGCGTCAACGCGCGTGCCACCGACTACAATCATAAGATCGGAAAACCCGTGATCTGGAATCGCGGGTTCTGCACGTACGATCAGGCCATTGGCCGATGTGACCATGCCCGGTTCATTAGAGGTGAACCGCCATTCAAACGGCGCGTTGGGGTGGATGTCATTGGCGAGTGACAATGTGCGGATGATGCATCCTATTTCGAATTCGTCAAACCCCTTCTCGACAAACAATTCAAACGTCAGTCGCGTGCCATTGGTAGCGGTTGCAGTATTATCATTGTTTTCTATGTCAGTCGGGTCTGTCAATTCGGTGCTCTGTTTTAGTTCGTGGTTCGGGGTTATCCGTATTCATGTAGCAAATTGGCGGCGCCTGCTATCGCTTTTCAGGTGATTTGCTGCATTAGATGTCGCCTGTTGGTTGATTTAATGGCCTTGAGGCAACATCTACCAAAGGTAACCGCGTTTACTGTTCGTCTGACAACTTGACTTCACGGTGTTCGCGCACAATTAACGAGCGGTAGAGCTTAGAGCGCAATGCTGCGTTTCAACGCCTTGAATTGATCAAAGACTGGAATAAACTTGAGCGAAGTCCCTCTTCAATTTGTGCTCCTTCTTGGCGGGCTTGTCGGTGTTGTTGTTTGTGCAAAGATATTCCTGAACGGCGCTGTTGGCGCGGCTCAACGGTTTGGTATTCCAGAGTTTATCGTTGGCAGTATTATCGTCGCAATCGGCACAAGCGCGCCAGAGCTCGCGATCAACGTCGCGGCCAGCCTTCAGTCCGCTGGTGATGTGATCGCGTCCAACATTGTTGGTAGTAATATTGTGAACCTTGGCCTTGGTATTGGTCTGGCTGGATTGCTGGTCAAATACCAATGTCCATCAATGGCCTATGTGAAGGCTGCTGTGATTGGTCTGCTGGGTACCGTCTTCTTGTTGCTTGTCACCCTGATGTCTGGCCCCTCCCCTGAGATGGCCGTGTTCACCCGCGCGATTGCGATGGTTTTGTTCGCTGGCTTTGTCGGTTTTACAGTTTGGACGCTGCGCAATCCTGATTGTGAAGATGACGAAGAAGACCTTTCCGGTATCAACCAATCCATGTCGGTTATCATCCCATGTTTGATCGTGGGTGCCCTCGGCATGAGCCTGTTTGCCAATATTACGGTCACAAATGCCGTCGGTGTCGCAACGGCATTAGGTATTCCTGACGTCGTCATTGGCGCGACAATCATCGCCGCTGGTGGCAGCCTGCCCGAGGTTATCTCGTGCATCGAGGCGGCCCGTATGAAACGTTCGAACATTGTTATCGGCAATATCGTGGGCAGTCAGATTTTCAACATCTTCGGGATCTTGGGTGTTTCGGGCCTTGTTGCCTCGTTTGAGTATTCCCGTGGCATCTCGATTGATATCGGATTTCTATTGGTGATGACGTTGATCTGGCTGGCGTCCTTCAAGCTTGCGCCTGTGCGCCGTGTTGTCGGCCCTGCGTTGCTGGGTACATATCTGATGTATGCCTGCTACTTGGTCTGGTTGGCTTTGGCAGGCTGATCCACTCACGATCACAGAACAAAAAAGCGGCGCGTTGATCCTAGTCAACGCGCCGCTTTTGTTTGTGCAGTTAGGCGGGGTTGCCCCCGCCTGTTATGCCTTAGGCCAGATCGAAGCGATCAAGGTTCATCACCTTGGTCCATGCATCTGCAAAGGTCTGTGCGAATGCGGCGTCTGCATCGTTTTGTGCGAATGCTTCTGACAAGGCACGCAATTGGGAGTTGGAGCCAAAGACCAGATCGACACGTGTGCCCATCCATTTCACTTCACCGCCAGCAACGCCTTCAAACGCGTTGGTGTGATCGACAACTGGTGACCAGCTGACGCCCATATCAACGATGTTCTTGAAGAAATCGGTACTTAGGGTTTCGGCTTCATCCGTGAAGGCACCGCTGATTGTGCGCAGGCCACCAACAAGGGCTGTCATCTCTGGCGCTGTGAGCGTCAAAAGCTGTGCCTTGTCGACAAGCAGTTCTTCGGCAGAGACCGCGAACTCTTTTTTCAGGTAGTTGCGGAAACCATCGGCGATTGGCTCAAGAACCGCAAAGCCTTCGACGTCTGTCTGCTCTTGGGTCGCATCGACACGGCCTGTGGTGATTGCGACGTTGACCGCGTGGCCACCGTTTTTCGCCGCTTGTTCAACAGCTGCAGAACCCGCGACAACGATCAAGTCGGCCAAGGACACGTTGATGCCTGACGCGGATTGGATCGCGCGCAAACCATCGAGAACCTTTGCAAGTTGCTCTGGGTTGTTGGCTTCCCAATGCTTTTGCGGGGCCAATGCGACACGCGCACCGTTTGCGCCGCCGCGGTGATCGGAACCACGGTAGGATGACGCAGACGCCCATGCGGTTTCAACCAGCTCAGCAATGCTAAGATCTGATGCTAGAACAGCAGCTTTCAAAGACGCAACATCTGCATCGGACAAAGCAGCAGCACCCGCTGGAAGCGGATCTTGCCATAGCAATTCCTCAGAAGGCACGTCTGGGCCAAGGTAACGTACTTTTGGTCCCATATCGCGGTGGGTCAGTTTGAACCATGCGCGCGCATATGCATCGTGGAACTTGTCCGGGTTCGCGTGGAAGTCACGTGAAATCGGCTCATAGATCGCATCCATGCGCAACGCCATGTCGGCCGTTGTCATCATAGGGGCGTGGCTGCGCGACGGATCGTGGGCGTCTGGTACCGTGCCCTCGCCGCCGATGGCGGTCCATTGCTGGGCACCTGCGGGGCTTTTTGTCAGCTCCCATTCCCAACCAAACAACGTGTCAAAGTAGGAGTTATCCCACTGCGTCGGTGTTGGTGTCCATGCGCCTTCAATGCCAGAGGTCGTTGTGTGAACGCCTTTGCCATCGCCAAAGCTGTTTTTCCAACCAAAGCCCATTTGCTCGATCGGTGCACCTTCAGGTTCTGCACCAACAAGGGATGGATCACCAGCGCCGTGGCCTTTGCCAAAGGTGTGACCACCCGCAACCAATGCCACAGTTTCTGCGTCATCCATGCCCATACGCGCGAATGTTTCGCGAATATCAACACCAGACAATACTGGATCAGGGTTGCCGTTTGGCCCCTCTGGGTTCACGTAGATCAGGCCCATTTGCACAGCTGCCAATGGGTTTTCTAGATCACGATCACCTGTATAGCGTTTGTCATCCAACCATACATCCTCGACGCCCCAATAGACGTCTTCTTCTGGCTCCCACGTATCTGCGCGGCCAAAGCCGAAGCCGAAGGATTTGAAACCCATGGTTTCCATGCCCACAGTGCCAGCCAGTACAAATAGGTCAGCCCAAGAAATGGCGTTGCCGTATTTCTGTTTCAGTGGCCAAAGCAAACGACGACCTTTGTCGAGGTTGCCATTGTCAGGCCAGCTGTTGAGGGGTGCGAAACGTTGTTGGCCCGTGCCTGCACCGCCACGGCCATCGCCTGTACGGTAGGTGCCAGCCGCGTGCCATGAAAGGCGCACAAAGAATGGACCATAGTGACCATAATCAGCAGGCCACCATTCTTGGCTGTCCGTCATCAGTGCGGCCAAGTCCGCCTTCAGCGCTGCAACGTCCAATGTTTCAAAGGATTTCGTGTAATCAACTTTGCCACCGAACGGATCAGTTTGATCTGTGTTCTGGTTTAGGATTTTTAGGTTCAACTGGTTTGGCCACCAATCACGATTGCCGCGTACTTCGTTCGTTGCGTGAATGCTTGCGCCGTGCATGACAGGGCACTTGCCGATATCGTTTCCGTCCATTGTCGCTCTCCAATATTGGGCTGCTTTGAGAGTGGTTTATCAGATTCGATTGGGACGGGTAGTTTGAAATTGCACCAGAGTGGCAAAATTTTGCTTCTCCCTTCGCGATCAACCCGTGGGTGCGGCGCTTGGATCAAGTTTGAGGGGAATGTGTAAACTGCTTTGGTCCTTTACACCAAGGGAAGAGCACCAGAGTAGGATTTTGACGTGGTGAACGCCTTTTTCTGACGCAATGAGCGCCGTTGGTGGCGTCATCCCGTTGAGCCAGCAATTTCAAAGGTTTGTTATCGGTTGGTGAGCGCGGATCGAACCAAAGCGCGCCCCTTTGTAAGCCAACTTTGCATATAAAATTTTTTTACCATTTGATAAAATTTTATTTCATGCCATGATGATTCCTAAAATTGACCGATGGAGATCTCATGAATAGCCAAATGAACCCAGGCGTTACTGCGCGCCGTCTTAACGATGATAGTCTGAGAGAAAACTTTGGCGACCTTCATGCGCCGCTTCAGCCCCATGAGGCCGCCGTCGCCTCAGATCGCTGTTATTTCTGTCACGATGCACCCTGCGTAACGGCGTGTCCGACAGACATTGATATCCCCCTGTTCATTCGCCAAATCAGCACAGGCACACCAGAGGCCGCTGCAACAACAATTTTTGATATGAACATTTTAGGCGGCATGTGCGCCCGCGTTTGCCCGACAGAAGAATTATGCGAGCAAGCCTGTGTACGTGAGGTGGCCGAGGGAAAACCCGTCGAGATTGGCCGTTTGCAGCGCCATGCCACTGATACGTTGATGGCGAAAGGCGTACACCCTTTTGAACGCGCAGACGCGACCGGCAAGACGGTCGCGGTGGTTGGTGCCGGTCCTGCGGGCCTTTCCTGCGCACACCGTTTGGCGATGCTAGGCCATAATGTGGCGCTGTATGATGCACGGCCAAAGGCGGGTGGCCTTAACGAATATGGAATTGCAGCCTACAAATCGACAAACGATTTTGCTGCTAAAGAGGTCGATTGGTTGCTGGCCATTGGTGGAATTACGCTGGAAAACGGCAAAGCATTGGGCGACGCCCTAAGCCTTGATGATCTGGCGCGCGATTTTGATGCGGTGTTCCTGAGCGTTGGTTTAGGTGGCGTTAATGCGCTTGGCATTGACGGAGGTGAAAACGACAGTGTCATTGATGCGGTCGAATTCATCGAGTTACTGCGCCAGACTGATGATTTGGCGACCCTACCTGTGGGGCGCAATGTTGTTGTGATCGGTGGTGGTATGACAGCCGTTGACGCAGCGGTGCAGTCAAAACTGCTGGGAGCCCAGAACGTGACAATTGCCTATCGCCGTGGCCGCGAAGCCATGAGCGCAAGCCGCTACGAACAAGACCTTGCAGCGTCGCATGGTGTTCAATTGTTGTTCAACGTCCAACCCAAAGCCGTGCTTAATGGCGGTGCGTCCACACAAATTGAGTTGGAATATACCGCTGTGACTAACGGAAAGCTGGCTGGCACGGGTGAGACATTGTTCCTGAATGCAGATCAGGTGTTCAGTGCCATTGGGCAAACTTTGACAACCGATGGTGGCTTGGTCCTAGAAGGCGGTAAAATTGCCGTATCAGAGAGAGGTCGCACCAACCGTTCTAAGGTTTGGGCGGGGGGCGATTGTGCCTCTGGCGGGAATGATCTTACGGTGACGGCAGTGGCCGAGGGCCGCGACGCCGCAATGGATATTCATGCAACTTTGATGGGAGGCGTAGAATAATGGCCGACTTAACAACAGATTTTCTTGGCATCAAAAGCCCTAACCCATTCTGGTTGGCATCTGCCCCACCTACAGACAAAGAATATAACGTCCGCCGCGCATTCGAGGCCGGTTGGGGTGGCGTTGTCTGGAAAACTCTTGGTGCAGAAGGCCCGCCCGTCGTTAACGTGAATGGCCCACGCTACGGCGTGATCCACGGCGCGGATCGACGTGTCCTTGGCCTGAATAACATCGAACTGATCACCGATCGCTCGCTTGAGATCAATCTTGAAGAAATCACCCGTGTGAAAAAGGACTACCCCGATCGCGCAGTTATCGTTTCGATCATGGTTCCGTGTGAAGAACAGGCGTGGAAAGACATCTTGCCCAAGGTTGAAGCCACGGGAGCCGACGGGATCGAGCTTAACTTTGGCTGCCCGCACGGCATGTCCGAACGCGGCATGGGAGCCGCGGTTGGTCAAGTTCCGGAATACATCGAAATGGTGACGCGCTGGTGTAAGCAATATTATTCAAAACCCGTCATCGTGAAATTGACCCCAAATATCACTGACGTGCGTTTGCCAGCCGCCGCTGCAAAGCGCGGTGGGGCTGATGCGGTATCGCTGATCAACACCATCAACTCCATTGTCTCAGTCAATCTTGACTCAATGAGCCCTGAACCTTCAATCGACGGCAAAGGCACCCACGGCGGCTATTGCGGCCCTGCGGTCAAACCTATCGCGATGTCGATGGTGTCTGAAATTGCGCGCGCACCTGATACGGCTGGCTTGCCGATTTCAGGAATTGGCGGTGTAACCACATGGCGTGATGCTGCAGAGTTTATCACGTTGGGATGTGGCAATGTCCAAGTTTGTACAGCGGCCATGACCTATGGATTTAAAGTGGTCCAAGAAATGATCAGTGGGCTATCGCAGTGGATGGATGAAAAGGGTCACACATCGATCCAAGATTTCATGGGCGCTGCCATACCAAACACAACTGACTGGCAGTATTTGAACCTAAACTACGTTGCAAAAGCTGAAATCAATCAAGACGATTGCATCAGCTGCGGCCGTTGCTATGCCGCTTGTGAAGATACATCACACCAAGCAATTGCAATGTCGAGCGACCGTACGTTCACCGTCATTGATGCTGAATGTGTGGCCTGCAACCTTTGTGTTGAAGTCTGCCCAGTCGAAAACTGCATAACCATGGTGGAGCAAAAACCAGGTACTGTTGATGCCCGCACGGGCAAGACAGTTGTGGATGATTACGCAAATTGGACCACCCATCCCAATAACCCCGGTGCAGTTGCCGCCGAATGACTTTAGGGGCGTGCTGCTTATCGCGGCGCGCCCTGTTTTTTAGACCGTCAACATCTGGCGCAACATGTCTTCGACATGTTTTTCGCCCTTCGGAAACGGGTCATCATGCCCCAGTACCGCACGCACCTGAAAGTCGAAATCGGCATAGTGCTGTGTCATAGCCCAGATCGAGAAAATAAGGTGATGCGGATCGACGTCGCGGATAAGTCCCTTTTTCGACCATGACTTTATCAGCTGAGCAAATTTATCGACAACTTCGTGCAACTCGCTTGTTAAGACATTGCTGATACGCGGCGCACCCTGAATGATTTCATTGGCATAAAGACGGCTTTGGCGTGGATAATTCTGGCTCATTTCCATCTTGTGCGCGGCATATCCCAATATCTCTGCGATGGGATCACCATCTGGATCAATATCGCGGACGGGCTTGAGCCAATCGGTCAAAAGTTCTCCGAGCAACGTTGTATAAATCACCTCTTTCGATTTGAAATAATACAATATGTTCGGTTTTGAGAGACCGGACTCCAACGCAATTTGGTCCAGAGTTGACCCACGAAACCCAAACTTAGAAAACACTTCAAGACCCGCATTCATGATTGCAGATCGGTTTTTCTTTTGGATCGGTGTTTCAGGTTTGCTCATAAACTCATCATCCCACGGAAAACAGTGGCGAGCAAACAGTAAAGAACATCCGCCTTTGCGATCAGTCAGGAATTTTGGGCAAGCAATTCCTTGACTCATGTCGAACCTCTGCTAGCGTGATTTTACCAGTTGGTCAAAACATGGCCAAGTAAACGAACGAAGCGAGGGCTCTGCGCATGGCTGCCATTGGTGAAAACTTAAAGATCAACAGCGAACGTCTTTGGGACAGCCTGATGGAAATGGCCAAGGTTGGACCCGGCATTGCCGGTGGCAACAATCGCCAAACGTTAACCGATGAAGACAGTGAAGGCCGCCACCTGTTCCAAAATTGGTGCGAGGCCGCGGGATGCTCAATGGGCCTTGATCAAATGGGCAATATGTTCGCCCAGCGCGACGGAACAGACCCCGACGCCCTGCCCGTTTACGTCGGATCGCATCTGGATACGCAGCCCACAGGTGGCAAATATGATGGCGTTCTAGGTGTGCTGAGCGGATTAGAAATCTTGCGCACAATGAAAGACCTGGACATCAAAACCAAACATCCAATTGTTGTCACGAACTGGACCAATGAAGAGGGCACGCGCTATGCCCCAGCGATGCTTTCGTCTGGCGTTTTTGCAGGTTTGCATACGCAAGACTGGGCCTATGATCGCACAGATGCTGATGGCAAGAAATTTGGCGATGAATTGGCCCGCATTGGATGGCGTGGCGATGAAGACGTTGGTGCACGGAAAATGCAAGCCTTTTTTGAATTACATATTGAACAAGGACCGATCCTTGAGGCCGAAAACAAACAAATCGGCGTTGTGACACATGGTCAGGGTCTTTCGTGGACCCAGATTACGATCACTGGCAAGGACGCGCATACGGGTTCTACACCAATGCCGATGCGCAAAAACGCAGGATTGGCCATGGCGCGTATTCTGGACAAGGTGGATGCTATCGCCATGTCACATGCGCCCCATGCAGTTGGTGCCGCTGGCCATATCGATGTTTATCCAAATTCACGCAATGTGATTCCGGGCAAGGTCGTCTTTACTGTTGATTTCCGTTCCCCTGAATTGGAGGTCATTCAAGACATGGAAGCGCAACTGCGCACACAAGCCCAAGATATTTGTGACGCAATGGAGATGGAAATCGAATTTGAAAAGGTTGGTGGGTTTGACCCTGTCGCCTTTGATGAAGCATGTGTTGGTGCAGTACGCGCCGCCGCTGAGCGGCTTGGCTATAGTCATATGAATTTGATTTCTGGTGCCGGTCACGACGCCTGTTGGATCAACCGCATTGCCCCCACCGCGATGATCATGTGCCCGTGCGTCGATGGGCTAAGCCATAACGAAGCCGAAGAAATCAGCCCTGAATGGGCCGCGTCAGGAACAGATGTATTGCTGCATGCCGTTCTCGAAACCGCAATCATAGTGGCCTAAGCGCCGAACAATCGAAATACGCAGGGAGACCGCCATGACTACTGTCATCAAAAACGGAACTATCATCACCCATGATTTGATCTACAAAGCTGACGTTTTGATCCAAGATGGCAAGATCATCGAGATTGGCAAAAACCTGTCCGGCGACAAACAATTGGATGCAACGGACTGCTATGTGATGCCTGGTGGCATTGATCCCCACACGCATCTTGAGATGCCGTTCATGGGCACATATTCCACCGATGATTTCGAAAGCGGAACCCGTGCTGCCCTTGCTGGCGGCACGACGATGGTCGTTGATTTCGCGCTCCCAAGTCCCGGACAGGGGCTGCATGACGCCCTAAAAATGTGGGACAACAAATCAACCCGCGCGAATTGCGATTATTCGTTTCACATGGCGGTGACGTGGTGGGGCGAACAAGTGTTCGACGAGATGGAATCTGTGATCAAAGAGCGCGGCATCAACACATTCAAGCATTTCTTGGCCTACAAAGGCGCGTTGATGGTGAACGACGACGAACTTTTTGCCAGCTTTAATCGCCTGTCCGAACTGGGCGGAATTGCGATGGTTCATGCCGAAAATGGTGACGTTGTTGCTGAGCTATCAGCCAAGCTGCTTGCTGCGGGTAATACGGGCCCCGAAGCCCACGCCTATTCGCGCCCGCCACAGGTTGAAGGTGAAGCCACCAACCGCGCAATTATGATTGCCGATATGGCTGGCGTGCCGCTGTATGTTGTTCACACCTCTTGCGAGGAATCTCACGAGGCCATCCGCCGCGCCCGCCAGCAAGGCAAACGTGTCTGGGGCGAGCCTTTGATCCAGCACCTTACATTGGATGAGAGCGAATATTTCAACAAGGATTGGGACCATGCCGCCCGCCGCGTCATGTCGCCACCGTTCCGCAACAAGCAGCACCAAGATAGTCTTTGGGCAGGCCTACAATCGGGATCACTTAGTGTCGTCGCCACCGACCATTGTGCATTCTCAACCGAACAAAAGCGGTTTGGCATAGGCGACTTTACCAAGATCCCGAACGGCACTGGTGGACTTGAGGATCGGATGCCAATGCTTTGGACCCATGGGGTCGCAACAGGGCGTCTAACGCCAAACGAATTTGTTGCGGTGACGTCAACGAATATTGCCAAGATTTTGAATTGTTACCCCAAGAAAGGCGCGATCCTTGTGGGCGCTGATGCTGATATCGTTGTTTGGGATCCTGAAAAAGAAAAAACGATTACCGCGGGCACACAGCAATCGGCCATCGACTACAATGTTTTTGAGGGCAAAAAGGTTAAAGGCCTCCCGCGCTTTACGCTAACGCGTGGTCAGGTTGCCGTGTTTGATGGCGAAGTCCGAACCCAAGAAGGCCACGGAAAATTCGTAAAGCGCGAAGGCAATACTGCCACGAACAAAGCGCTTTCCTCATGGAAAGAACTGACCGCGCCCACCCCTGTTAAACGCACAGGCATTCCGGCCAGCGGGGTGTAAGCCGCGCATTCCTGCACAGTCAGGAAACGCGAGCTGTTCGCTGTATTTACCGCCTACGACCGATCAATTGAATAATGTACGAGAGACCTAAATTGCAGAGCCTGACCCCATCAACCACGCCCACCCAAGATGCCGATGGTCTCTCGCCATTGGTGATCCGCGCGTCCAACTTAGACCTGACCTTCCAGACCAACGATGGTCCTGTTCATGCGCTGAAAGACGTCAATCTTGAGGTAAACAAGGGGGATTTCGTCAGCTTCATTGGGCCGTCGGGCTGTGGTAAGACGACATTCTTGCGCTGTATCGCTGGGCTTGAAACTCCGACATCCGGAGCGCTTTCGGTCAATGGTATGACGCCCGATGATGCCCGCCGTGCGCGGGCGTATGGATATGTGTTCCAAGCCGCTGGTCTTTATCCTTGGCGTACGATTGGCGGAAACATCCGACTGCCGCTTGAAATAATGGGTTTTTCAAAAGTGGAGATGGGCGAGCGTACCAAACGGGTTCTCAATCTGGTTGATCTTGAGGGCTTTGAAAAGAAATTTCCGTGGCAACTGTCTGGGGGAATGCAACAACGTGCAAGCATTGCACGCGCATTGGCGTTTGATGCCGACATCCTTTTGATGGACGAACCCTTTGGCGCGTTGGACGAAATCGTACGCGATCACTTGAATGAGCAACTTTTACAGCTGTGGGCACAGACCGAAAAGACAATCGCGTTTGTCACCCACTCAATCCCTGAAGCGGTCTATCTCTCAACGAAGATCGTTGTGATGAGCCCGCGGCCCGGGCGAATTTCTGATGTGATAGAAAGCCCGCTGCCACGTGATCGTCCGCTTTCCATTCGCGACAGCGCTGAATTTATTTCCATTGCAAACCGTGTACGCGACGGCCTGCATGCCGGTCATGGGCAGGGTTGATTGTGAAGTCCTTTTTTCCAGTCGTCACAGTGGTTACAGCAGTTTTACTGATCTGGATCATCGCGGTCGTCCCGATGAATATGCATCTGACCGCTGATCAGGCCCAGCGCGACGGCTTGATGGTTTCGCCCGATACGCCAATCGCGCGCCAAGACTTTTCCGGCCTTGGTTTGGCGGTCCGCAATAGCCACCTGATCCCACTCACTTATGTGAATATACGTCCCCGATTGCCGTCACCACATCAAATCGCGATCGAGCTGTATGACACGGTCATCGACAAGAAAATAACGTCTAAGCGAAGCCTTGTCTATCACGGTTGGGTGACACTGGCACCTACGCTGCTGGGGTTTGCGATTGGCACGTTGTTGGGGATTATGCTGGCTGTCGGAATTGTCTTTAGCCGTGTGATGGATCGGTCTGTCATGCCTTGGGCTATTGTCAGCCAGACCATACCTATCCTTGCTCTTGCGCCAATGGTTATTGTTGTCATGGGGGCCGCAGGTATTCAGGGCATATTGCCCAAGGCCGTGATCGCTGCCTATCTGTCCTTCTTTCCCGTGGTCGTTGGCATGGTCAAAGGGCTACGCAGCCCGGAAGGTATGCAGCTTGATCTGTTACGCACCTATCATTCCAGCAATTCTCAAGGCTTTTGGAAGTTACGCTTACCCGCCTCAACCCCATATCTTTTCGCGTCCCTCAAGATTGGCATTTCTGCCTCCCTGATCGGTACAATTGTGGCCGAACTGCCTACTGGTGCCAAGGCAGGCTTTGGCGCACGTATGTTGGTAGGTGACCAATATGGCCAACCGATATTGTCATGGGCCGCGTTGTTTGCTGCAGCGATTACTGCGGCTGCTTTGGTAGGCATCATTGGCATGATCGAACGCGGTACGCTGCGCCAAATGGGGATGAAACCGGCATGATCTAT
>JABGTH010000301.1 GCA_018647275.1 Paracoccaceae bacterium | reverse complement strand
TAGGAGTATCCTTTCAAAAGCGAGTCCAAGTCGGCCACCCCATTCGGGCGTAGCCTTGTAAGTTCTAGATCCCCATCTGGGCGATCTTCACTATAGGTGGGAATCGGGGCGTCACAGTTCAAGAGCTATAGGTGCGTGATATTGGCAAAAAACGAGCGGTTTGCAGATTCCCCAGATGAGTCACAAAAATCGACCAGGTGATCCGAGCACCATGCTACGGAAATATTACAAAACACGGTTTACCCGCCGAGCGCTTCTGACAAGTTGTTACATTTTGAGTCCCAATCTACGAACCGGCCACCAGCAGCACGCGCGATGGGGAGGACGTGACCTGCTGTGATCAGGTGACCTTGGGTAAACTACATGTTTTCATGGTAAATACGCGCGCTAGTGCAATGAGAATAATACCAATCAAGCCGAATATTACTCCCTTTTCAGATCAAAATTTGCAAAATCCTCACCCCTAGCACTCACGCAATACCTCACAATTTTGACGAAAATTCTAACCTATTTCTCACAGAACCTCACAGGTCCGTGTGATCAAAGCATCCACGTTGATTTGGAAAATACCGACCATTAGGACTGACGTATCTGGCATGTTTTCGAGTGGTTCACATCGGAACTCATGCAGAAAATGCAATTGAAGCAATTACTTTGAACGATCTAACTAGAAAGGGACGTATTAAAATGACCACGAAAAAGAAGATGAGTTTGGCTATGGGCTTGCTGCTCGCCTCAACGGCGCTGCAAGCCGAAGAAGTCGTAAATCGCGGAATTGACGTGTCGGTCGTGACAGGCGGTGTAGCCGTACCGACAGGCACTACACTTAACGGCGCTGAGCGCAATGTGATGTTTGGTGATCGGAGCTATTAGATTCCAGAAAACGTCGAAGTGGGCAGCTATTACGCAACCTGGGGCATCTATGATGGCCGTAAATACTGGCCCGCAGATGTTCCAGTGGAGCGTTTGAGCGAAGTCTATATCGCATTTGCCGCAATTTGTGGTAGCAACCCTGGCGCCAACAACGGCGGCAAGTCACTTGAAAAATTCTATGCGGACTCCCACGACAATACTGATGTTGGCAGCTACTATTTGCCAGAGATTAAATCGCTTGACCAAGGCGAAGTCAGCTTCATTGATGACCCATGGGGCATGTTTGATATGAAAGACACGTCCGCAGAAGCAACAGCAGCGGACACCCAAATCAAGCAAATCATCGACTGGAAAAACCGCAATGCTGATCTGGATGTGATCATGTCTGTTGGTGGATGGAGCTATAGCCGCCCATTTTTTGAAATGATTTCCACACCTGAGAACCGCACAAAGTTCCTCAACAGCCTTGGAATGTGGCTCAAAACACCTGTTTTTGGGTTCATTGATGAGATTGATTTCGATTTTGAATATCCCGGTGGTGAAGGTTACAATCAGGATGTTGGTGATGCAACTGTCGATGGGGCCAATTACAACGCGTTGATCTTGGAAGCCCGCGCGATGATTGACCGTATAAACGATGAGACAGGCCGCGATTTGCAGCTCACCATGGCGATTGGTATCGGTCCCTCGAAATTGGACAATTGGGCACAAAGTGCGCGAATCTCCGAAATCATGCCAGTTGTGGATCGCATGGGCTTGATGACCTACGACTTCTCAGGGTCTTAGGGAACAGAAACTTGGTTCAACTCAGCTCTCGGGCGGCCCGAAGGCAGTGGCCAACCGGCCAGCGTTATCACCGCTATAGAGCAATTGAAAAGCCAGCATGGAATTACTGAGCAAGACTTTTCAAAAATTTCTATCGGTGTTGCCTTCTATGGTCGTGGGCAAGCTAATGTCACACATGCCACCCCAGAGAATTTGCCTGGCTCTCCAGCAAGCGGCGGTACAGAAGGTGGTACGGTTGAGCCAGCTGTGTTCTCATATTTCGATCTGCGCGACAATTTTATTGGACCAGATGGTCGCGGAATCAACGGTTGGAAAGTGTACAACTACCCGGAATATGCTGCCTCTTTGCTGTATAACCAGGACACCGGTGAAGCGATTAGCTTTACAGTGCCTGAAGACATGCAAGCCATTGCAAACTATGTGAAAGAAAATGGCTTCAAAGGTATGTTCTCTTGGCAAATCGATGATGACAATGGCGAATTGCTCGAAACAATTCATCAAACATTGGGACATCCACAGGCCACACCGCGGGTCGCAGATAGACCCTATATCTACGCACCTGATTGTGTCACCATGGCCCCAACGCATATCGCTCCTGGGCTTGTA
Organism: Paracoccaceae bacterium; assembly: GCA_018647275.1. Classification (GTDB taxonomy): domain Bacteria; phylum Pseudomonadota; class Alphaproteobacteria; order Rhodobacterales; family Rhodobacteraceae; genus Ascidiaceihabitans. Next base: position 621 of record JABGTH010000301.1, on the reverse strand, counting down.
TTCTCTGATGCTGGCAACGTTTATGTTGGCAGCGGTTGGCCGGCAGCCTGTCCAAATCAAGGCGCCAGCTGGGAGCAAAACTCTTGGACTCTCATTGGCTCAACTGATGAATTCACAGTGCTCGGGGCATGGGAAACCAATGACGACGGCGGAACCGGTGACGGTGGCGCAGGTGACGGCGGAACTGGTGACAGCAACGCTTGGGTGCCCGGGCAAGTCTATGCGACTGCCGGCGCAGAAGTCAGCCACAATGGCCGCACATGGACCAACAGCTGGTGGACCAACGGTGAACCAGGTATCGATCCTGCTTGGACGATCACTTCTGCCATTAACAATGGTGACGCTTGGATCCCCGGTCATGCCTATGAAACTGCTGGCGCCGAAGTTAGCCACAACGGCAAGCTGTACCGCAACCAATGGTGGACCAATGGTGAACCAGGTATAGATGCTGCTTGGGTAGAAATCTCCGGCACATCCGACGCTCCAGAAACACCCGTGGACACCCCGGATGAAGGTGACGAATCACCTGAACTCCCAAGCGATGGCGATCTGTGGCGCTCTGATTATACCTATGCCACGGCCGGAAAGATCGTTGTTCATCCAAGCGGCGGGCCGTCTTGG
>JABGTH010000183.1 GCA_018647275.1 Paracoccaceae bacterium | reverse complement strand
CCGCAATGTGGTGGCTGTTGAAGCCGTGCAATTTGTCGACGTGCAAGGTGATACCGCCGTGGGTTGCGAATGCGGTGAAGAACTCGCGGACCAATTCCGTATCGAAGTTGCCAATCTTTTGGGTCGGCAAGTCAAGGTTCCAAATCAAAAAGGGGCGCGCAGATAGGTCAAGTGCACAACGTACTTGGGCATCGTCCATTGGTAGTAGACAGCTACCATAGCGCAGAATTCCACGTTTATCACCAAGGGCTTGAGTCAGCGCTTGGCCCAGTGCAATACCAGTGTCTTCAACCGTGTGGTGATCATCAATTTGTAAATCGCCGTTGGCCCGAATTGTCATGTCGATCAAGGAGTGACGCGCCAATTGATCCAACATGTGGTCGAAAAATCCAACGCCAGTTTGGTTGTCATAAATACCAGTGCCATCAAGATTGATGGTGACTGTGATTTCTGTTTCAGCGGTGGACCGTGTGATTGTAGCTGTGCGCATTGTCGTCTCCGATCAGCAGAAGTTGTGTAATTTTGATTGGCTTATATGCGGGAAATGAGGACAGGCCAAGATGGTGATGCCAAAGCGGGGGGGATATGTGCCTGATATGTCGTTGCGCTATTGGGCTGGATTTTGAACAACAAAAAAGCCAGTCAAAACTGACTGGCTTTTTTGTTTAGTTGGAGCGGGCGAGGCGATTCGAACGCCCGACCCTAACCTTGGCAAGGTTATGCTCTACCCCTGAGCTACGCCCGCTTCCTTGGGTGAGGCTGATTTATAATCGTGCAGCGAAACCTGCAAGTGAAAAATTCACTTATGCCCCATTAATTTAAAATGGGGCTGTATCTGAATTTCTTATTGTATGGGTGAGGAAGTTTTGAACAACAAAAAAGCCAGTCGAAACTGACTGGCTTTTTTATTTATTTGGAGCGGGCGAGGCGATTCGAACGCCCGACCCTAACCTTGGCAAGGTTATGCTCTACCCCTGAGCTACGCCCGCTTCCTTGGGTAACGCCGATCTATAATTGCGCGACAGAACCTGCAAGAGAAAAAGGTGCGTCTGTCCGAAATAATCCTAAAAAATTTTGTGCAGCAGGCGAACTTCATCTTTAAATAAAGAAACTGGAACGCACTCAGTCTTTAATTTCAAAGGGTTCTGGTAATTCAAAAAGGGTTTTAGCCCCCAGTTGCCCCATATTTGCTTCAAGGTCTTTTGCTAACATATCAGCCAAATGCGCTGGGCCTTTTTTACCAAGTGCGCCAAGTGCGTAATGCCAAGCGCGGCCCAACATCACAAAGTCAGCGCCAGAAGCGAGGGCACGCAGTACGTCTAACCCGCACTCGATGCCACTATCAAAGATGAGTGGCAGTTTTGTGGCTGCTTTGATCGTCGGGAGTATGTCTATTGTCGCAGGCGCGGCATCAAACTGACGACCAGCATGGTTAGAGACCCAAATTGCATCTACACCGATCTTCTCGAGCTCAATTGCATCGTCGGGACGCATGACACCTTTGACAATAAACGGTCCGCCCCACGCATTACGAAGCCATTTGACATAGTCCCAGTCAGGTGAGGTGCGCAGAAGGTACCCCACATGTGCGGTTGATGAGAGGCCCTCGGCAGCGGGAGCCGAATATTTATCGAGCATTTTCATATGGGGCATGCCCTGACGCATCGTGCCCAAAGCCCACGCAGGTTTTTGTAACACTTGTGCCAACAATCTTGGCGTCAATTTGGGGGGATTGGTAAGACCAGACCGCGTTTGACGTTCACGGCGCGAGGCAACGGGCACATCAACTGTTAGGATAAGCGTTTTAAATCCTGCTGCTCTTGCGCGTTCTAACATATCGATGCGAATGGCTTCGTCTCGCGGAGGGTACATTTGAAACCAAGCATTTTCACCTAAATGAGGAGCAAGGTCTTCGGGGGCCTGCGCGGCCACGGTGGAAAGCGCGTAGGGTATGCCAAGAGACGCGGCGGATTTTGCCAGCAATTGTTCTGCGTTTGGCCAGATCAAGCCCGACATCCCGATTGGGGAAATGCCAAAGGGCAGCGGTAGTTTTTGACCTAAAAAAGTTGTTGAAAGATCGGGTGCGAATTCGCCATGCAATACCGATGGGGTTAAGCCAACCTGCCCAAGGCGCGCCTGATTTCGCATTTTTGTGCGTTCATCCCCAGTCGCGCTATCTAAGTATTCCCAAACGAACGATGGGATGCGTTTCTTCGCGCCTGCGCGCAAATCGGAGATGGCGGGGTATGTGTTGTGCAAGCTCATATATGTATTTGAGGCCGCGCGGTTGCATATGTCCATAGGACATCGCTAAAGGCTTTTCCCCGCCAGTCTGCGGTGGTCTTGCCTGGAGTTTGTTCGGAAGGAATAAGGTGCGGAACGGAGTGTGAACATCTTTGGGTCAATGGGGTTTTCCTTTGCCGTATTTGGGGCTAGGTTTATTGCCATGAATGATTTCGATGAAATGGACGCCTTCGACGGCGCATCTTTGTCTGCGCGTGCTATGGTCGCGCGTCCGCAACCCTATTTGGATGGCTTGAACCCAGCCCAACGCGCCGCCGTTGAGCAGATGGATGGCCCTGTCTTGATGCTTGCGGGGGCGGGGACCGGTAAAACCAAGGCTTTGACCGCCCGCATTGTCCATTTGATGAACACAGGACGCGCCCGTCCGAACGAGATTTTGGCGGTGACCTTCACCAACAAAGCCGCCCGCGAGATGAAGAACCGTGTCGGTGGTATGCTGGGTCAACAGATTGAGGGGATGCCGTGGCTTGGCACGTTTCATGCTATCTGCGTGAAACTGCTGCGCCGTCATGCGGAATTGGTAGGGTTAAAGTCCAACTTTACTATTCTGGATACCGACGACCAAATCCGCCTGCTGAAACAGTTGATCCGTGCGGAGGGTATAGATGACAAACGCTGGCCTGCACGTCAGCTGGCCAATATCATTGATGATTGGAAAAACCGCGCGCTAACGCCTGATAAGGTGCCTGCTGCTGATGCAGGTGCTTATAATCACAGAGGCATCGAACTTTACGCCCAATATCAAAACCGTTTGATAGAGTTAAACGCCACCGATTTTGGCGATCTTCTGCTACATATGGTTACAATTTTTCAGACCAACGCCGACATTCTCGAGCAATATCAACGCTGGTTCAAATTCATTCTTGTGGACGAGTATCAAGATACCAACGTCGCCCAATACTTATGGCTGCGCCTTTTGGCGGCGGGTCACAAAAACATCTGTTGTGTTGGGGATGATGATCAATCGATCTATGGCTGGCGTGGTGCTGAAGTGGGTAACATCCTTCGATTTGAAAAGGATTTTCCGGGCTCACATGTGGTGCGCCTTGAGCAAAACTATCGCTCAACCCCGCATATTCTGGCGTCTGCGTCTAGCGTAATTGAAGGCAACACAGGCCGTTTGGGCAAGACGTTGTGGACCGAAGAAAAAGACGGCGAAAAGGTGCGTCTGATTGGCCATTGGGACGGCGAGGAAGAGGCGCGTTGGATCGGTGAGGAAATCGAATCCGCGCAGTCTGGCACCCGTGGCATGCGTCCTGTTTCATTAGATGAAATGGCGATTTTGGTTCGGGCATCCCACCAGATGCGTGCCTTTGAGGATCGGTTCCTGACCATCGGTTTGCCGTATCGTGTGATTGGCGGTCCACGGTTCTATGAACGTTTGGAAATCCGTGATGCGATGGCCTATTTCCGTATTGTGACCTCCCCCGATGATGATCTCGCGTTTGAGCGGATCGTGAACACGCCAAAGCGTGGTTTGGGCGATAAGGCACAGCAAACCATTCAGATGACGGCCCGTGAAAACGGCGTTTCCCTGCTTGAGGGTGCACGCCTGACAATTGAAATGGGATTGATCAAAGGCAAGGGCGGCGCAGAGCTGGCCAAACTGGTAGATGGCATCGGGCGCTGGGCGCAGATGACCCGTGGTCCGTTGATGACAGTGAGTGAAGACGCGGTGATCGATGATGGCCCGCAGGTGATGGAATACGGCCCCCCAGAAGTCAGCCATTTCGAGCTGGCAGGCATTATTCTGGATGAATGCGGTTACACCACTCATTGGAAAAACGACAAGACGCCAGAGGCTCCAGGGCGGTTGGAAAACCTCAAAGAATTAGTCAAAGCACTTGAGCAGTTTGAGAACCTACAAGGGTTCCTTGAGCACGTCAGTCTGATTATGGATAACGAAAAAGAAGGCGAGGGGGCGAAGGTGTCGATCATGACGCTTCACGGCTCAAAAGGCCTTGAATTTCCCCAAGTATTTTTGCCTGGTTGGGAAGATGGATTGTTCCCATCTCAGCGTTCAATGGATGAAAGTGGCGTTGCCGGTTTGGAAGAAGAACGCCGCCTTGCCTACGTTGGAATTACACGTGCGGAGGAGGTCTGTACCATTTCATTTGCAGCCAATCGGCGGGTGTTTGGGCAGTGGCAATCGGCCTTGCCTTCGCGCTTTATTGATGAACTGCCCGAAGAGCACGTGGACGTGATGACGCCACCTGGTTTGTATGGTGGTGGGTTTGGTGCTGCGGCCCCGACGAACGAACCCCAATCAACGTTCCATGAGAAAGTTGTAAACGCAGATGTCTATAACTCGCCAGGTTGGCGCAGATTGCAGTCGCGGTCTCAAAATCGGCCTACTCAACAAACACCAAAGCAGAAAAGTGACATCATCGACTTGTCTGCTATGAACAGTTTTACAATCGGGGAACGGGTGTTTCACCAGAAGTTCGGATATGGAAAAATTGTGGTCATCGACAATGACAAACTGGAAATTGATTTTGAAAAGGCTGGCCTAAAGAAAGTTGTTGCCCGCTTTATCACCGGGGTCGACGACATTCCGTTTTAAAGCCAGACTTCAGAGGAAAAGCAAATGACAGTTCTTATTTCAGGCGGTGGGATCGCAGGCTTGACTATGGGGCTAACCCTGCACCAGATTGGCGTTCCGTTCCACATTTTCGAAAGTGTCAAGTCTCCTAAGCCATTGGGGGTTGGTATTAATTTACAACCGACAGCCGTGCGTGAGTTGATGGAGCTGGATCTTGGCGCGATGCTGAATCAGGTGGGTATCCGCACCCGAGACTATGGCTTCTATACCAAAACGGGCGTTGAAATTTGGACAGAACCCCGTGGCATCGACGCGGGATATAATTGGCCTCAATACTCTGTGCATCGTGGGCAGTTGTATGTGGCATTGCTTGATACTGTTCGGCAACGCTGTGGCGACGCTTGCATAACAACAGGCGCAAGGGTCGTTGGTTTTGAAGCGGATAATGACGGTGTCAAAGTCACTGCTGAAACCAACGATGGTTTGCAAAGCGTTGCTGGAGATATGTTGATCGGAGCGGATGGGATCCATTCTGCCATTCGTTCTCAGATGTACCCTTCAGAAGGTGCTCCTGTCTGGGGTGGCGCTGTGATGTGGCGCGGGACGACGCTGGCAAAACCATTTCTTTCTGCTGGATCAATG